>DKMV01000217.1:0-4934 GCA_002469605.1 Leclercia sp. UBA7405 | reverse complement strand
CTCACCCTAACCCTCTCCCCATAGGGGAGAGGGAATCGTTCACTGCGCGCTTAAATACCTGCACGCCGCCTTTCCCCCTCTTCCTGGGGAGAGGGGAAACCCGCCATCCACCCATACAAAAACGTTATTTGCATCACAATCCAATCTGCAAATTAATATGGATTGCATTTTTTTGCGGGAGGTAACAAAACATAACGCCACTCGCTGATAGAATTGCATCAAATAAACCCCCTAAATGTTTCCATGCAAACAATTAGCCCGCTCACTTGTGAGGAAAGTAACATGAACCTTAAGCTGCAGCTTAAAATCTTGTCATTTCTGCAGTTCTGTCTGTGGGGGAGCTGGCTAACGACGCTCGGCTCCTACATGTTTGTTACCCTGAAATTCGATGGCGCCTCCATCGGAGCGGTGTATAGCTCGCTGGGTATTGCCGCGGTCTTTATGCCCACCCTGCTCGGGATAGTGGCGGATAAGTGGATCAGCGCCAAATGGCTCTATGCCCTCTGCCACCTGGTGGGCGCGGCGACGCTGTTTATGGCGGCGGGAGTCACCACGCCGGGGGCGATGTTTGCGGTGATCCTGCTTAACTCGCTGGCCTATATGCCCACGCTTGGGCTTATCAACTCCATCTCCTACTATCGTCTGAAAACGGCGGGGCTCGATATCGTCACCGATTTCCCGCCCATCCGTATCTGGGGCACCATCGGCTTTATTATGGCGATGTGGGCGGTGAGCTTCTCCGGCTTTGAACTGAGCCATATGCAGCTGTACATTGGCGCCGCGCTCTCCATCGTGCTGGTGCTCTTTACTCTGACCCTGCCGCATATTCCGGTCTCTAACCAGCAGCGGAACCAGAGCTGGAGCAGCATGCTCGGCCTGGACGCATTCGCGCTGTTCAAAAACAAGCGCATGGCGATCTTCTTTATCTTCTCCATGCTGCTGGGCGCCGAGCTGCAAATCACCAACATGTTCGGCAACACCTTCCTGCACAGCTTCGATAACGATCCGCTCTTCTCCGGCAGCTTTATCGTGGAGCACGCCTCGGTGATGATGTCCATTTCGCAGATCTCCGAGACCCTGTTCATCCTGACCATCCCGTTCTTCCTGAGCCGCTACGGCATTAAGAACGTTATGCTTATCAGTATCGCCGCGTGGATGCTGCGCTTCGGTCTGTTCGCCTACGGCGACCCGTCGGCCTTCGGTACCGTACTGCTGGTGCTGTCGATGATCGTCTACGGCTGCGCCTTCGACTTCTTCAACATTTCGGGTTCGGTGTTTGTAGAGAAAGAGGTACGCCCGGAGATCCGCGCCAGCGCACAGGGGATGTTCCTGATGATGACCAACGGCTTCGGCTGTATCCTGGGCGGTATTGTGAGCGGGAAAGTGGTGGAGATGTACACCACCAACGGCATTACCGACTGGCAGCCGGTGTGGCTGATCTTCGCCGGTTACTCCGTGGTGCTGTTCTTTGCCTTTATGGCGCTGTTCAAATACAAGCATGTTCGCACCGTAGATGGTGTTCAGCCTGTCGCGCATTAATCTCTGCCCCCTCTCCCGCCGGGAGAGGGGCTTTTCTTACTTCAGCACTGCTTATTTCAGCACGTAGCCGTACAGCCGCTTAATGCCGTCCGCATCCTTTTCGCTATAGACCCCCTGCAGTTCCGGCGAGAAGCCCGGCAGAAGGTTTACCCCCTCCTCCAGCGCCAGGAAATACTGCTGCACCGCCCCACCCCATAGCTCGCCAGGCACCACGCACAGTACGCCCGGCGGATAAGGCAGCGCCCCCTCTGCCGCGATACGCCCCTGCGCCTCGCTGATGCGCACCAGCTCGACGTTGCCGCGAATAAATTCCTGGTTGGCATCCTGCGGGTTCATCACCACTTCCGGCAGGCTCTGCTGGCGGAACATCGCTTTTTGCAGATCTTTTACGCCGAAGCTAACGTACAGGTCGTGCATCTCCTGGCATAGCTGACGAATAGTGTAGTCGCGATAGCGCACCGGATACTTCTGCCAGATGGTGGGCAGTACATCCGCCAACGGCGTATCGTCCTCGATATGCTGCTCAAACTGACCGAGCATCGCTACCAGCTGCGCCATTTTTTCGGCGCTCTCCGCCGGCGTAAGCAGGAACAGGATGGAGTTAAGATCGCACTTCTCCGGCACGATGCCGTTCTCGCGCAGGTAGTGCGCCAGAATAGTGGCCGGAATACCGAAGTCGGTGTACTCCCCGGTTTGCGGATCGATGCCCGGGGTGGTCAGCAGCAGCTTGCACGGGTCGACAAAATATTGCTCCCGGGCGTAGCCCTCAAAACCGTGCCATTTCTCACCCGGCTCAAAGCTAAAGAAGCGGCGCTCGCTGGCGATGGTGTGGGTTGGATGGTCCTGCCAGGGGCGCCCGGCCACCACCGGCGGAATAAAGGGGCGGATCATTTTACAGTTGGCGATAATCGCCTTGCGCGCCTCGATGCCCAGCGCCACACATTCAGCCCACAGGCGGCGGCCGCTCTCCCCTTCGTGCATTTTGGCGTTCACGTCCAGAGAGGCAAACAGCGGGTAAAACGGGCTGGTAGAGGCGTGCAGCATAAAGGCGTTGTTCAGGCGCTTGTGCGGGCAAAAGCGCGCCTGGCCGCGCAGATGGTTATCTTTTTTGTGGATCTGCGAGGTTTGCGAGAACCCGGCCTGCTGCTTGTGCACCGACTGGGTCACAAAGATCCCCGGGTCGTTTTCATTAAGTTCCAGCAGTAGCGGCGAGCAGTCGGCCATCATCGGGATAAACTGCTCGTAGCCCACCCACGCCGAGTCAAACAGGATGTAATCGCACAGGTGGCCAATCTTATCGATCACCTGGCGGGCGTTATAGATAGTGCCGTCGTAGGTGCCAAGCTGGATCACCGCCAGGCGGAACGGCCGCGCGTCATCGGCTTTCTCAGGCGCCACCTCGCGGATCAGCTTGCGCAGGTACTCATCGTTAAAGCAGTGCTCGTCGATACCGCCGATAAAGCCAAAGGGATTACGCGCGGCTTCCAGATAGACCGGCGTCGCCCCGGCCTGGATCAGCGCCCCGTGGTGGTTAGATTTATGGTTATTACGGTCGAACAGCACCAGATCGCCCCGGGTGAGCAGCGCGTTGGTCACTACCTTATTGGCGGCTGAAGTGCCGTTCAGCACAAAGTAGGTTTTGTCGGCGTTGAACACCTTCGCCGCGAACTTTTGCGCATGCTTGGCGGAGCCTTCGTGGATCAGCAGATCCCCCAGCTTAACGTCAGCGTTACACATATCGGCGCGAAAGAGATTCTCGCCAAAGAAGTCGAAGAACTGGCGCCCGGCCGGGTGCTTTTTGAAGAAGGCACCGTGCTGATGACCCGGACAGGCAAAGGTACTGTTACCCATGGCAACGTACTGGCTCAGGGTGTCAAAAAACGGTGGCAGCAGCTTCTCTTCATAGCGGCAGGCGGCGGCCTCAAGCTCCAGCCACTCCTGCGCCCTGCCGGCGATAACGGCATCAACGCCAACCGGAACCTCCCCCGGCTCCTGCGAGAACATAAAAACAGGCAGCTGGAACCCGGTGCGTTTCAGCAAGGCCAGGATGCCGCTGCGGCTGTCTGCAACGGTAATGACGACTGCCGCCACGTCCGTAAAATCGGTGTTATCCAGGGACACCGCTTCCCGGTGGGTGGATAAGGTGGACACCAGCTCGCGGCTGACGGCAATTTTCATTGTTTTCATAAGCACAAATACCCGTTAAAGGCGAGAGAAGCCCCGGACAGGGTGATCCCTGCCCAACGAATGTGTCTGACCGGAGTTCAGCTCCGACCGCCAGACATCAGTAAAAGCAGATCGCGTCCGATCTTACTGTTGTCCTGCAGTGAGCCTGCGTTAGCCTTACCGCATGGTAAGAGAAGTTGAGAGACGAACGGGCATTCGCGCAGCGGTAGAAAGAATATTCATTGGCGGCCCCGTAGCAGGAAGGAGAAAATTCGCGCAATAATGTCACCTTTCGCCAGGGGGTGCAAGGAAGAATCCTTATGCAAAAAAGCCGGGAATGCTTAACGAGTTATCGCTGAAAAGAGCAATAATAATGCAATATCAATGAGTAAATAACAGGAGTTCAGATTGGTTATTGGTCCCTTTATCAATGCGGGTGCCGTTTTGCTGGGCGGCGTGCTTGGCGCGGTGCTCAGCCAGCGCCTACCGGAGCGTGTACGCTCCTCCATGCCGTCGATTTTCGGGCTGGCCTCCATGGGCATCGGCATCCTGCTGGTGATCAAGTGCGCCAACCTGCCGGTAATGGTGCTGGCAACCCTGCTCGGCGCGCTCATCGGTGAGTTCTGTTATCTGGAAAAAGGGATTAACAGCGCGGTCGGCAAAGGCAAAAATCTGCTCTCCCGCGGCACCCATGCCAGCGGCGCCCACGAATCCTTTATTCAGAGCTTTGTGGCGATCATTATTCTTTTTTGCGCCAGCGGCACCGGCATTTTTGGCGCCATGCAGGAGGGGATGACCGGCGACCCGAGCATCCTTATCGCCAAGGCCTTTCTCGATTTCTTTACCGCAACTATCTTCGCCACTACGCTCGGCATCGCCGTGGCCGCCATCTGCGTGCCGATGTTACTTATTCAGCTTACGCTGGCGATGGGCGCAACCTTAATTCTGCCGTTAACTACTCCGGCGATGATGGCGGATTTCACCGCCGTGGGCGGCCTGCTGCTGCTGGCAACCGGCTTGCGCATCTGCGGTATCAAGATGTTTGCGGTGGTCAATATGCTACCCGCGTTGGTGCTCGCTATGCCCCTTTCCGTCCTGTGGACTACCTTTTTTGCCTGAGTTTGCAGCGAACTGGTGAGAGAGTGTGCAGGCCGTAACGAAAACGACAAATTTCGTTGACGATAGACGGGAGATCGGGTTTAATGCGGCCCGTTGCCCGGATAGCTCAG
>DKMV01000078.1 GCA_002469605.1 Leclercia sp. UBA7405 | reverse complement strand
CGCGGCTGGGCCTGAATATCCCGGAAGCGGATTTTTTCGTCCTCTTTGTTGAGCGCCAGATGGGTGTGATCCCGCCCTGTCATCTCGCCCAGCGCCTCCCAGGCCTTCACCGCTACCTGGCCGTTGGTTTCCGGCGCCAGCGCCAGAATCACCTCCGAGGCGTCGATGGCGGTTTCAATGCGCGGGCGCCCTTTGGCCGGGCCGTCGAGCTTCACGTAGTTGAGCTTGCCGAGGAAATCGATCTCTTTCTGGGTATTCCAGGAAATGCCTTTCCCGCCGTTGCCGAGCTTATCCAGCAGCGGCCCCAGAGCAGTGAAACGCTCGTAGGTTTCCGGATAGTTGCGCTCCACCACGGCGATATTCGGTGCGGTTTTGCCGGGGATTAAATCGCACTCGCCTTTGCGCCAGTCCTGGATATCGAAGGGCTGGGAGAGCTCCGTCGGGGAGTCGTGCTGCAACGGCACTAAGACCACGTCGCTTTCGGTCCCGAGATGGCCCACGCAGACCTCAGAAAAGACCTTGGCGATGCCCTTGTAGATCTCCCAGTCGCTGCGGGACTCCCAGGCCGGATCGACGGCGGCGGAAAGCGGATGAATAAACGGATGCATATCCGAGGTATTCATGTCGTCTTTCTCGTACCAGGTGGCGGTGGGCAGCACGATGTCGGAGAAAAGACAGGTGCTGGACATGCGGAAATCAAGGGTCACCAGCAGATCGAGTTTGCCTTCGATGGCAGCGGTCTGCCACTCCACCTCTTCCGGCTTCACGTCTTCGGTAGAGCCGAGATCGTCGCCCTGAATGCCGCTTTCGGTACCCAGCAGGTATTTGAGCATGTACTCATGCCCTTTACCAGAGGAACCCAGCAGGTTAGAGCGCCAGACGAAGAGGTTGCGCGGGTGATTTTTACCGTTGTCCGGCTGCTCGCAGGCGAAACGGATATCCCCGGATTTCAGCCCCTGGACGGTGTACTCCTGCGGCGTCATGCCGGCGGCCTCGGCGCTGGCTTTAATGTTCAGAGGATTGAGGTTGAGCTGAGGCGCGGAGGGGAGCCAGCCCATGCGCTCGGCGCGCACGTTGAAATCAATCAGGTGGCCGGTGAATTTAGAACTGTCCGCCAGCGGCGAGAGCAGCTCCTGTGCGGTGAGCTTTTCATAGCGCCACTGGCTGGCGTGGTTATAGAAATAAGAGGTGCTGTTCATATGGCGCGGCGGGCGGTTCCAGTCCAGCGCAAAGGCCAGCGGCAGCCAGCCGGTTTGCGGGCGCAGCTTCTCCTGGCCCACATAGTGCGACCAGCCGCCGCCGCTCTGGCCGACGCAGCCGCAGAAGACCAGCATATTGATCATCCCACGGTAGTTCATGTCCATGTGGTACCAGTGGTTAACACCGGCGCCGAGGATAATCATCGAGCGGCCATGGGTTTTATGGGCGGTGTCGGCGAACTCCCGGGCGATCTGCTCGATATGGCGGCGCGGCACTCCGGTGATCTGCTCCCCCCAGGCCGGGGAGTAGGCTTTGATCTCGCTGTAGTCCTTCACCGCATTGACATCGTCCAGCCCGCGGTCGAGGCCGTAGTTCGCCAGCATCAGGTCATAGACGCTTACCACCTGGCGCTGGCTACCATCGGCAAGGGTCAGGGTTTTGGCCGGGACTTTGCGCAGCAGGATCGGGTCCTGCTTCACGCTGCGAAAATGGGGATTTTCGTTGCCGCCAAAGTAGGGGAAGGCCACGTCGGCGATGCTGTCCTGGGTGGTAAGCAGCGACAGGGTGAGTTCCGTCTCCTGGCCCGCGGCCAGCGATTCAAGGTTCCATTTGCCTTTTTCGCCCCAGCGAAAACCAATGGAGCCGTTCGGCACCACCAGATCGCCGGTGAGGTTAAAGGCGACCGTCTTCCACTCCGGATTATTGCCTTCGCCCAGCCCGTCGGCCAGATCCGAGGCGCGCAGCATGCGGCCCGGCTCCAGGCTGCCGTCCGGGCGCGGATCGAGCATCACCAGCATCGGCATATCGGTATAGCGGCGGCAGTAGTTGAGGAAATAGTCGCTGGGGTTATCCAGGTGAAACTCTTTTAAAATGACGTGGCCCATGGCCATCGCCAGCGCGCTGTCGGTGCCTTGCTTCGGCGCCAGCCACTGGTCGCTGAGCTTCGCCACCTCGGAGAAGTCCGGGGTGATGGCGATGGTTTTGGTCCCTTTGTAGCGCACTTCGGTAAAGAAGTGGGCGTCCGGGGTACGGGTCTGGGGGACGTTAGAGCCCCAGGCGATGATGTAGGCAGAGTTATACCAGTCCGCAGATTCCGGCACATCGGTCTGCTCGCCCCAGGTCATGGGCGAGGCGGGGGGTAAATCGCAGTACCAGTCGTAAAAACTGAGGCAGGTGCCGCCAATCAACGAGAGATAGCGGGTGCCCGCGGCGTAAGAGACCATCGACATAGCCGGAATGGGCGAGAAGCCCGCTACCCGGTCCGGCCCGTAGTTTTTGATGGTCCAGACGTTAGCCGCAGCGATAAGCTGGTTCAGCTCTTTCCAGTTCGAGCGGATAAACCCGCCTTTGCCGCGCACATGCTTGTAGCTTTTCGCTTTTACCGGGTCCTGCATGATGGCGTCCCAGGCCAGCACCGGATCCCGATGCTGAGCCAGCGCCTCGCGCCAGAGTTCAATCAGCCGTTTACGCACCAGGGGATATTTCAGGCGGTTGGCGCTGTAGAGATACCAGGAGTAGCTGGCGCCGCGCGGGCAGCCGCGGGGCTCATGGTTGGGGAGGTCAGGGCGGGTGCGGGGGTAGTCGGTCTGCTGGGTTTCCCAGGTGACCAGCCCATTTTTGACGTAAATCTTCCAGCTGCAGGAGCCGGTACAGTTTACGCCGTGGGTCGAGCGCACAATCTTATCGAACTGCCAGCGCTGGCGATAGCCATCTTCCCAGTCGCGGTTGGTGTGCATCACCTGTCCGTGTCCTTCGGCGAAACTATCGCCCTTATATTTGAAATAACGGAAGCGATCCAACAGTTTACTCATGACATTTCTCCTGACGGGGCGACTCCCGCCCCCGTGGTTACACTGCTCACAATCTGTCTGACGGAATGGTCATGCTTTAACGTGCTTCTGACGGCGGCCGTAGACCAGCCAGGTGATAAAAATGCAGGCGATGTAGAAGACGAGGAAGATCTTCATTGCCCCTACCGGCGAGCCGGTCATCGCCAGCGAAGTGCCGAAGGCTTTCGGAATAAAGAACCCGCCCACCGCGCCAATGGCGGAGATAAAGCCCAGCGCGGCCGCGGTATCGGTAACGGCTGCCTGCTGCGCCTGCTCCTCGGTGCCGCCGTGCAGCTTGATCTGATAGATAGTTTTCTGACGGAAGATGACCGCAATCATCTGGAAGGTGGATCCGCTGCCTAATCCTGCGGTGAGGAACAGCCCCATAAAGACGAGATAGAAGGCGGTGAAGTTGCCGCCGCCCACGCCGGGCAGGGTGAAGAACAGCAGGGCCGAGAAGAGCGCCATCAGTACGAAATTCACCAGCGTGACCCGCACCCCGCCGAGTTTATCCGACACCACGCCGCCGGCAGAGCGTGCCAGAGCGCCAATCAGCGGCCCGAAGAAGGCGAGGTGCAGAATATTCACATCCGGGAACTGGGTTTTCGCCAGCATCGCAAAGCCGGCAGAAAAACCGATAAAGGAGCCAAAGGTGGCGAGATAAAGCAGGCTCAGCAGCCACAGGTGCGGCTGTTTCAGCACCGGAAGCTGGCTGGCGATCGTGGCCTTCGAGCTGGCGATATCATTCATACCGAAAAAGGCGGCCAGAGTGGCAATCAGCAGCAGCGGCGCCCAGATCCAGGCGGCATTTGCCAGGAACAGGCTGGAGCCATCCTCCTGCGGCACGCCGTTGACGCCGAGAAACGCGAACATCGGCAGGAAAATGACCACCGGCGCAACCATCTGCATCACGCTTACGCCGAGATTGCCCAGCCCACCATTAATGCCCAGGGCGCTGCCCTGTTTTGCTTTCGGGAAGAAAAAGCTGATGTTACCCATGCTGGAAGCAAAGTTAGCCCCGGCAAAACCGCACAGCAGGGCAATGATAATAAATACCCAGTACGGAGTAGTAGAGTGTTGGACAGAAATACCAAGCCAGACGCAGGGAATAATCAAAATAACGGTGCTTAATACCGTCCAGTAGCGGCCGCCAAATAGCGGTACCATAAAGGAGTAGGGGACACGCAGTAATGCGCCAGAAAGAGAGGGTAAAGCGGTTAACATAAAAAGTTGGTCGGTGGTGAAATTAAATCCGACTTTATTAAGGTTTACCGCAACGGCGCTAAATAACATCCAGACGCAAAAGGCCAGTAGCAGGCAACTTACCGAAATCCACAGATTTCGTCGTGCAATGGCTTTGCCTTTATTTTCCCAGAATGCCGGGTTTTCAGGTTTCCAATTACTTAAAAGATAATGATTGTTTTTCTCATTCTGTAGCGACATATTACCCTCTTGATTATCCATAAACATCAGAAAAAACAAAAGAATACAGACGGGAGCCTGCAGGAATGTTTTATACGTTTTCAGGAGTCTTTGGGATACGTCTGAAGGATAGATAAAAAAATGAAACCCTGCGGTTGCAGGGGAGAATAGTCGCAGCAATAAGTGTTACTAATTGTAAAATAGTCTGTAAATGACGCGCTTGCGTTACCGCTTAATTAAGCTCGAGGCTAATTAATTTATCCAGATGTTTATTAAATGCCGCATCGTCCATGCCGCCAATATTTAACATATAAATACCGTCCAGTCCGCAGACCAGGCTAATCAGCCGCCAGGCAATATTTTCTGCGGTATCTTTTAATATAAATACTTTGTCGCCCGCGCCAGCCTTGATGATAGCCACGGTTCTTTGATGCCACATCTCCATGGTAAGGATGTATGCCCCTTTTATTTCGCTATCCCGTTCGGCCAGGATCTGCCCCTCACGCCACAGGCGAATATAAGGCTCAAGGCTATTCTCGTCGCTACCCAGCATCGCGTGCAGCTTTTCGCGCCAGCCAGCCGTTGCCGGCACGATTTCAACATCCAGCAGTTCACGTATCAGATGAATAAAAGCCTGGGATTTGAGTTCGCCTATGCTGGCAAAGTGGTGGTGCACCTGGCCTGCGGCGACACCGGCCTCGGCGGCGATGCGGCGCACCGTCATGCCGGAGAATCCCTCCTTCAATGCCACCCGCATTGCCGCCTGGAGTATCTCCTCCCGGCGCTGATCCTTATTCAAATAGGTCATGGTTGTCACTCTTAATGGCGAGGCAGCGAGTGTAACAAAAAGCTGGACAGACGTTCAACTTTCCGTAGGATCGCATTCTGGACATGTGTCCAGGTTGCGAATAATAAGGAAATTTATGTTTCGTCAGTGGTTAGCATTAGTGGTTATTGTACTGGTGTATATCCCGGTGGCCATCGACGCCACGGTGCTGCATGTTGCCGCGCCAACATTGAGTATGACGCTGGGCGCCAGCGGCAACGAACTGCTCTGGATCATCGATATCTATTCGCTGGTGATGGCCGGGATGGTGCTGCCGATGGGAGCACTTGGCGATCGCATCGGCTTTAAACGCCTGCTGATGCTGGGCAGCATTCTCTTCGGACTCTCCTCCCTGGGAGCGGCTTTTTCTGGCTCCGCCGGATGGCTGATCGCGGCCCGCGCCACTCTGGCAATAGGTGCGGCGATGATTATTCCGGCCACCCTGGCCGGGATCCGTACCCTGTTCACCGACGCGCGCCAGCGTAATATCGCCCTTGGCGTCTGGGCGGCGGTAGGCTCTGGCTGCGCGGCCTTTGGCCCGCTGATTGGCGGCTGGCTGCTGGAGCACTTTTACTGGGGCTCGGTATTCTTAATCAACGTTCCTATTGTGATAGTGGTCGTTACCCTGGCGGCGCGCCTGGTTCCGCCCCAGCAGGGGCGAGCGGAGCAGCCGCTGAATATCAGCCATGCCATTATGCTTATCCTGGCAATCCTGCTGCTGGTCTATAGCGCCAAAACGGCACTAAAAGGGGCGCTGTCGCCATGGATGGTACTCTTTACCTTGCTGACCGGGGCGATACTGCTGTTTACCTTTGTGCGCATCCAGCTGCGCGCTCGCGTGCCTATGATCGATATGCGCCTCTTCTGCCACCGTATTATTCTGAGCGGGGTGGTAATGGCCATGACCGCCATGGTTGCTCTGGTGGGATTTGAGCTGCTGATGGCTCAGGAGCTGCAGTTTGTACACGGCTTTACCCCATTTGAGGCGGGTATGTTTATGCTACCGCTGATGATGGCCAGCGGCTTTAGCGGCCCGATTGCCGGTGTGCTGGTCGGGCGGCTGGGGCTGCGTATCGTTGCGGCAGGCGGTATGGGACTGAGCGCCGTCAGCTTTATCGGGCTTTCAACCCTCGATTTCAGTACCCAGCAGTGGCAGGCGTGGGGGCTGATGGTGCTGCTCGGGTTCAGTGCCGCCAGCGCCTTACTGGCCTCGACATCCGCAATCATGGCCGCCGCACCCAAAGAGAAAGCCGCCGCGGCAGGGGCGATTGAAACTATGTCCTATGAATTAGGCGCAGGTCTTGGCATTGCGATCTTCGGGCTGCTCCTGACCCGCAGTTATTCTGCCTCGGTTGTATTACCCCAGGGGATAGCGCCAGAGGTAGGCGAACAGGCCGCATCTTCGATAGGTGAGGCGATGAAAGTGGCCCGGCAGCTTACGCCGGAGGTGGCGGATTCACTCGTTACCGCAGCCAAAAACGCCTTTATTATCTCCCATAGCGTAGCCCTGGGCAGTGCCGGGGGGATGCTGTTACTGCTGGCGGTGGGGATCTGGTTTAGTCTCGCCAAAGAGCCGCGTCAATAAAGTGTCATTAGTTACAACATACTATTA
>DKMV01000285.1 GCA_002469605.1 Leclercia sp. UBA7405 | reverse complement strand
ATCGCCGATATGGCGCAGGACACCAGCGTAAACAACTTCATTAAACAGAACGCACGCTAACCGCTCCGCTGTCATCTGCCCGGCCGTCTGTGCCGGGCACTACCTCAGGCTGGCTATGACCTCTCACTATCTGCGAATATTTACCCAACGTAACGCGGCGGTACTGCTGCTGCTTGGTTTTGCTTCCGGCTTGCCGCTGGCGCTGACCGCAGGCACGCTGCAGGCATGGATGACCGTAGAGAATGTCGACCTCAAAACCATTGGCTTCTTTTCGCTGGTAGGACAGGCTTACGTTTTCAAGTTTCTCTGGTCGCCGGTGATGGACCGCTATACGCCGCCGTTCCTTGGCCGGCGCCGTGGCTGGCTGCTGATGACCCAGGGGCTGCTGCTGCTGGCCATCGGGGCGATGGGCTTTCTTGAGCCAACGACCCATCTTCGCTGGATGGCGGCTCTTGCGGTGGTTATCGCCTTCTGCTCCGCCTCGCAGGATATTGTTTACGATGCCTGGAAGACCGACGTGCTGCCGGCAGAAGAGCGCGGCACGGGCGCGGCCATCAGCGTTTTAGGCTATCGCCTTGGGATGCTGGTTTCCGGCGGTCTGGCTCTGTGGCTTGCCGACCGCTATCTCGGCTGGCAGGGAATGTACTGGCTGATGGCCGCCCTGATGATCCCCTGCATGATTGCCACCCTGATGGCGCCGGAGCCGAGCGACGTCATCCCGGTGCCGCGCACCCTTGAGCAGGCAGTGGCCGCGCCGCTGCGTGACTTTTTTGGTCGCAACAATGCCTGGCTGATCCTGCTGCTGATTGTGCTCTACAAGCTTGGCGATGCCTTCGCCATGAGCCTCACCACCACCTTCCTGATTCGCGGCGTCGGTTTTGATGCGGGTGAAGTGGGCGTGGTGAATAAGACGCTGGGGCTGGTGGCGACCATTATTGGTGCACTGTATGGCGGCGTACTGATGCAGCGCTTAAGCCTGTTCCGCGCGCTATTAATCTTCGGGATTTTGCAGGGCGTCTCTAACGCCGGTTACTGGCTACTTTCCGTCACCGATAAAGAGATGGTCACCATGGCGGCGGCGGTGTTTTTTGAGAATCTCTGCGGCGGAATGGGAACGGCAGCCTTTGTCGCGCTGCTGATGACGCTGTGCAATAAATCTTTTTCCGCCACCCAGTTTGCCCTGCTTTCGGCCCTCTCCGCCGTGGGCCGGGTGTACGTTGGCCCGCTGGCAGGCTGGTTCGTTGAAGCCCACGGCTGGTCGGCCTTTTATCTGTTCTCGGTCTTTGCCGCGGTGCCTGGGCTGCTGCTGCTATTACTCTGCCGCCGCTCGCTGGAATACACCCAGCGGACCGAGCAATTTATTAGCCGGGTCGATTACGCAGCCGCTTATCGCTTTGCCCTGCGAGTCCTGATGGCCGGATGTCTGACGCTCGGCCTCTGGCTGGCGGTACTGATCGTCAATGCCATTACCCCGTTCGCCCTGCCCTTTGCCGATCTGCTGCTCGACGCAGGCGCCCTGCTGGCCGTTAGCGGCCTCGTTATCGGTGCGCTTCTCGACTACCGGGCGCTGCGCAAAAATAAGATGGCCTAATCCAGAAGAAAATGTTATTTGCCGTTGTAATCACTGTAGGGAATTATAACGGCCAATAACCTCACTGCTTTGCCAAAAATATTTGTTGTTTTGTGCGCAATAGAATTTTGGAAATTACTGGAAGTGTTAATAAATGGTATTTCCAATTAAACGATTCAGCCGCAAAGAGTTTAATTTATCGTTTTTTATTTGTCTTTTTATTGATACGTAGTTGTTAACTAATTGTGTGTTTTTGACAATGGTTATACCAATTCCCCTTCCAGCCCCTACCTCAGAGCTTGTTTCGTTATAAAGCCCATGCCACGCGGCTTTTAGCCTATACTCGCACATGTTTTGCAACACATGTGACATGCGCGGCAGAACCCGGTAACACCTTACTGACACAGGGCTAATGATGTTTACAGTAATGTAACCTTCCCGTAAAATGCCCGCACTCTTTAAACGCCACCAAGGTCCCAGTGGAATTGAGGTCGTTAAATGACACTTAGGAAATACAATAAAGGTTTGGGCTGGTTGTCATTAATTGCAGGCACTGTATTACTCAGTGGCTGTGATTCTGCACTTCTGGACCCCAAAGGACAGATTGGACTGGAACAACGTTCCCTGATTCTGACGGCCTTCGGCCTGATGATGATTGTCGTGATTCCTGCCATTTTGATGGCAGTTGGTTTCGCCTGGAAGTATCGTGCGAGCAATAAAGATGCGAAGTATAGCCCTAACTGGTCACACTCCAACAAAGTTGAAGCTGTGGTCTGGACGGTTCCTATCCTGATCATCCTGTTCCTTGCCGTGCTGACATGGAAAACCACTCACGCACTTGAGCCTAGCAAACCGCTGGTTCACGATGAGAAACCTATTACCATTGAAGTGGTCTCCATGGACTGGAAATGGTTCTTCATCTACCCGGAACAGGGCATCGCAACCGTGAATGAAATCGCCTTCCCGGCGAACACTCCGGTAGAGTTCAAAGTGACCTCTAACTCCGTGATGAACTCCTTCTTTATTCCGCGCCTGGGCAGCCAGATTTATGCGATGGCTGGCATGCAGACTAACCTGCACCTGATCGCCAATGAAGCAGGCACCTACGATGGTATCTCCGCCAGCTACAGTGGCCCGGGCTTCTCTGGTATGAAGTTCAAAGCCATTGCCACGCCTGACCGTGCCGCTTTCGACCAGTGGGTCGCTAAAGCGAAGCAGTCCCCGAACTCCATGTCTGATATGGCGATGTTCGAGAAAGTGGCAACACCTAGCGAATATAACAAGGTGGAGTACTTCTCTAACGTGAAACCGAATTTGTTCAAAGATGTCATTGGCAAATTTATGGGACACGGCAAGAGCATGGACGTGACCCAGCCTGAAGGCGAGCACAACTCGCACGACGGGATGGAAGGCATGGACATGAGCCACGCGGAAACCGCTCACTAAGGGGCCGAGGAAGAAAATGTTCGGAAAATTGACACTGGATGCGGTGCCGTACCATGAACCCATTATCATGGTTACGATTGCTGCAATTATCATTGGTGGCGCAGCCGTTGTCGGCTTAATCACTTACTTCGGTAAGTGGAGCTACCTGTGGAATGAGTGGTTTACTTCGGTTGACCACAAAAAACTCGGTATCATGTACTGCATCGTCGGTATCGTCATGTTAATTCGTGGCTTTGCGGATGCGATCATGATGCGTAGCCAGCAGGCGCTTGCCTCCGCTGGTGAAGCTGGCTTCCTGCCGCCGCACCACTACGATCAGATCTTTACCGCTCACGGCGTTATCATGATCTTCTTCGTAGCGATGCCGCTGGTTATCGGTCTGATGAACGTGGTTGTGCCGCTGCAAATCGGCGCGCGCGACGTAGCGTTCCCGTTCCTGAACAACCTGAGCTTCTGGTTCACGGTTGTGGGCGTTATCCTGGTTAACCTCTCTCTGGGCGTCGGTGAGTTCGCGCAGACCGGTTGGCTGGCCTATCCGCCGCTATCGGGAATTGAATACAGTCCTGGCGTAGGTGTTGATTACTGGATTTGGGCGCTGCAGCTCTCCGGTGTCGGTACTACCCTGACCGGTATTAACTTCTTTGTGACCATCCTGAAGATGCGTGCTCCAGGTATGACGATGTTCAAGATGCCGGTATTTACCTGGGCATCTCTGTGCGCCAACGTCCTGATTATCGCCTCTTTCCCAATTCTGACCGTCACCGTCGCGCTGCTGACCCTGGATCGCTATCTGGGTACCCATTTCTTCACCAATGATATGGGCGGCAACATGATGATGTACATCAACCTGATTTGGGCCTGGGGTCACCCGGAAGTGTACATTCTGGTTCTGCCGGTATTCGGGGTATTCTCCGAAATCGCCGCAACCTTCTCGCGTAAGCGTCTGTTTGGTTACACCTCGCTGGTGTGGGCAACCGTGTGTATTACCGTTCTGTCGTTCATCGTTTGGCTGCACCACTTCTTCACCATGGGTGCCGGCGCGAACGTAAACGCCTTCTTCGGTATCACCACGATGATTATCGCAATCCCAACCGGGGTTAAGATCTTCAACTGGCTGTTCACCATGTACCAGGGCCGTATCCAGTTCCACTCAGCAATGCTGTGGACCATCGGCTTCATCGTCACCTTCTCTGTAGGTGGTATGACCGGCGTACTGCTGGCGGTACCGGGTGCTGACTTCGTTCTGCACAACAGTCTGTTCCTGATTGCGCACTTCCATAACGTTATCATCGGCGGCGTCGTCTTCGGCTGCTTCGCTGGCGTAACCTACTGGTGGCCAAAAGCGTTCGGCTTCACGCTGAACGAAGCATGGGGCAAACGCGCGTTCTGGTTCTGGATCATCGGTTTCTTCGTGGCGTTTATGCCGCTGTACGTGCTGGGCTTCATGGGTATGACCCGTCGTCTGAGCCAGCAGATCGATCCGCAATTCCACCCGATGCTGATGATTGCAGCAGGCGGTGCGGCGCTGATCGCTTGTGGTATCGCCTGCCAGCTGATCCAGTTCTATGTTTCTATTCGCGACCGCGAGCAGAACCGTGACCTGACCGGTGACCCATGGGGTGGCCGTACGCTGGAGTGGGCAACCTCTTCTCCGCCTCCGTTCTATAACTTTGCCGTTGTGCCGCACATTCATGAGCGTGACGCATTCTGGGAAATGAAAGAGAAAGGCGAAGCG
>DKMV01000054.1 GCA_002469605.1 Leclercia sp. UBA7405 | reverse complement strand
CCGTCGCGCAGATCCATCTTCCACTCCGGCGGGATCAGCGTCTGGAAGACGGTTAACGACTGTTTTGGCCACCAGGCCTGGCCGCGCAGCCGCTCCCCGTCCCAGCGGCCGTTGACCTCTACCGGCCCGATGGCCTGGGCGTTCAGCGCCCCTTTGAAGCTGAACATTGTCGGGTCGGTGCCCTCCACGCTAAAGGTCAGGCTGGAGGGAGGCAGCACGCTGCCACCGCTAAAGAGGGTCTGCCCGGCCTCAAAGGAGAGCGCGCCGCTGAAGTGCGGATCGGCGGGGCTGCGCTGCCAGCGCACCGGGCTTTTCAGCACCAGCCGCGGCTGGCTGGCCAGCATACTGCCGTATTGCAGCTTGTCGAAACCGGTTGAGAGTTCGCGCAGTTCGATCAGGGTATCGCGCCACTCGCCGCGCCCGGCCACGTCCCAGCGGGCGTTCATCGGCACAAAATTGCCCTCGCCCCAGTAGCGCCACTCCCAAAGCCCTTTATCCGGCAGGAAGTCGCTCGCCTTGCCGTCAAGGTGGAGCGTGAAATTGCCCATCTCATTTTCATGGGCGCGTAAAATCGCCTGCAGGCGGCCGTCGATGCCTTTACGGGTGAGCGTCACCCCCGCCAGCGGCCAGCGCACCTCGTCAATATTCAGGGAGTCGATGATCCGCCCGCGGGAGCGCAGCAGCGCGCCGGGGGCAAAAGCCAGCCGGGGATCGGCCAGGCTGCCGCTCAGTTTTGCCGGCAGCCCGGCGTACAAAATAAGGTCATTCTGCTTGGCTTCGCCGGTAAGCTGCAGCGGCATATCGCTGTTATCCATGCTCAGGGTGCCGGGGCCAAAGGTGAGCACCGCGTTACCTTTGCCGGCATCCCCGGCGGTAACCACGTTCATTCGCCCGGTGATAACGGCTTTCTCTATTCCCTGGCGCCAGTTTTCGATCTTCAGCCCAAGGCGACCGCTCAGCGGCATCCCGGCCTGCTCCCATACCCAGCGTCCGTCGCTGATGGTGAACTGCTCGGGGGTCACCTGCCAGGGCAGATCCAGCAGCGGCTCGCCGCTGTCGCGGGCAATCATCACCAGCTGGCCTTGATTCTCCCGCCACGTCAGCTCGGCATCCACCGGAGAGGCTATTTTCGGCACCGAGAAGGTCGCCACCGTGTGCCCCTGCACCGGCAGGCCATCCGGCACCAGCGGTAGGGTGAAGTCCCCCACCAGCGTCACAGGCTGTTGATAATCAGGGAGCTGGATCGCCACATCGCTGACGGTAAGATTTTGCCCGCGCAGCCTGCCGCGCAGGGTGATCAATTCACCGTCATAATGGATCTCCTGCACCTGCGGCGTAAGCGAGGCGGTAATTTTGCCCTGCCACTGCTGCCACGGCGAGAGCGTCAGGCGCTGGATGGTCAGCCAGGTGTTGGGCAGCATCGATTGCCATTCGGCCAGGGTTTTGGGTGCCGCGGTGCTGGTTTCGCCCGCTGGCAGCTGGCTTAAGCAAGGCGTATTAAGATCCAGAGTGGCAATGTCGAGTTTCCAGCGGCTGGGATGGGAGAGCGTGGCGTCCGTCAGGCGCGCAATTTCGCAATCCGCCACCAGATAGCGCAGATCCGGGATGTTCAGCGCGTGGCGGGTCAGGCGCGGGCTCTTTTCAAACGCGATGCGGGTGCCCGCCGGTAGCCAGATCCCGGCGAGGGTCGGAACCCACTGCGCAAGGGTTAGCAGCAGCGTAAGCGGCAGGAGGATCACCAGCAGTAGTAGCGCGAGCGCGGCTTTATATTTACCCTTCATGGGCAGTTAATATCCTGATGTAACGTCATTATGAGCCGACAAGGCCGGATATTTTCGCATGATTTGCCGGTGAGTTGAAGCGAGCCGTCCTTCAAGGATAGAAGGTCTGACGTTAAGTATTGGTGTTTTTTATATATGCTGCATCAGAGGGTTATATTACGGATACCCGGGTTAAAGAAGGATTACCCGCGGTATAGCAAAACACCTCAGGAAGTGAAACTGTGGCTAAAATGTATTAAGGCTTATAACCCGTGATCAGCGTATATAATTTGCAGCCCCAACGGGTTACCGCAATCAAAACGATCAGCATCACGAAAAACTTTGCGATCGCTTCACTTCTGCACTGGGCGTTGATATCCAGAATGTATGAATATTTCAGTAAACTAAAACCAATAACAAAAAGTATAAAATAGTTCAGCCAGTAGAAGAATCGTTTCATAAAACCCTCATCCTTTAGACGCGAATAATTAAGCCTTTCTCCTGCGTTTGCTGATTACCCCCGCACGCGCTTATAAACTACCAGCTCAAACACATTAACAGAAACGCAAAATTTACTATTTGAGACCCCATTATTTCTATTATCAGTGCTGCATTGCGGAAATAGTAAACAAAGTATTTTTCACACTAATAATCCCCTCTCAACAAGCATAAGAATATTATCCCGCTCACCGGGGAGTTTTCTGCCTGCGCCAGCGGTGAGGCACAGCGGGAAATATTCTGTCATCTATTTCTGGTCTCACGCTCTGCGCATGCTCTAGAATTATTGATAGAAGATATTGAATTCAATAATATTTTAGAAATTGTAAGATTATTTTAATCATGCTAACGTGATGGTAGAAATCACTGGAGAAAGTCTTATGAAACTCGCGGTATACAGCACAAAACAGTACGACAAAAAGTATCTGCAACATGTTAACGAGGCTTACGGATTCGATATTGAATTTTTCGACTTTCTGCTTACCGAAAAGACCGCTAAAACCGCACACGGTTGCGACGCGGTCTGTATTTTCGTCAACGACGACGGTAGCCGCCCGGTGCTGGAAGAGCTGAAAAAGCACGGTGTGAAATACATCGCGCTGCGTTGCGCCGGGTTCAACAACGTGGATCTGGATGCCGCCAAAGAGCTGGGGCTTAAGGTGGTGCGCGTGCCGGCCTACTCACCGGAAGCGGTCGCAGAGCACGCCATCGGCCTGATGATGTCCCTTAACCGTCGTATTCATCGCGCCTATCAGCGCACCCGCGATGCCAACTTCTCCCTTGAAGGGCTGACCGGTTTCACCATGCACGGTAAAACCGCCGGGGTGATCGGTACCGGTAAAATTGGCGTGGCGACCCTGCGTATCCTGAAAGGTTTCGGTATGCGCCTGCTGGCCTTCGATCCTTATCCGAGCGCCGCCGCTCTGGATCTGGGGGTAGAGTACGTCGATCTGACTACCCTTTTCTCCCAGTCGGACGTAATCTCCCTGCACTGTCCGCTGACCCCGGAAAACTACCATCTGCTGAACAAGAGCGCCTTTGAACAGATGAAGGATGGGGTGATGATCATTAACACCAGCCGCGGCGGTCTGGTCGATTCCCAGGCGGCCATCGAGGCGCTGAAAACACAAAAAATCGGCGCCCTGGGGATGGACGTATATGAGAACGAGCGCGATCTCTTCTTTGAAGA
>DKMV01000343.1:584-4865 GCA_002469605.1 Leclercia sp. UBA7405 | reverse complement strand
GGCGCGGGGAAATCCACGCTGCTGCGCACCATTAACCACCTGGAGCGCGTCGACGAGGGCTTTATCCAGATTGACGGAGAGTACATCGGCTATCGCCGTCAGGGGGATAAGCTCTACGAGCTGAAGGAGAAAGAGATCCTTAAACAGCGCGTTAACGTCGGCTACGTGTTCCAGAACTTCAATCTCTTCCCGCACCTTACGGTGCTGGAAAACCTGATCGAAGCGCCGATCGCCCATAAAAAGCTGACCCGCAAGGCGGCGGTGGAGCGGGCCTTTGAGCTGCTGGACGTGGTGGGGCTGCGGGATAAGGCCGACGCCTGGTCGCGCCATCTCTCCGGCGGCCAGCAGCAGCGCATCGCCATTGCCCGGGCGCTGGCCCTGCGCCCACGGGTGATGCTCTTTGATGAGCCCACCTCGGCGCTGGACCCGGAGCTGGTGGGCGAAGTGCTGGACGTGATTAAAAAGCTGGCCCGCTCCGGCACCACTCTGGTGGTGGTGACCCACGAGATCGGCTTTGCCCGTGAGGTGGCGGATCAGGTGGTGTTTATGGTCGACGGAAAGATCGTGGAGCAGGGCAGCAGCGACGAGGTGCTTAATCGCCCGTCCCATGCGCGAACGCGCCAGTTCCTGTCAAAAGTACTTTGAGGAGAGAAGATGAAAAAGGGATTACTGGCGTTGTTATTGGCGGCCTCTGCAAGCCATGCCAGCATTGATTTACAGGCCAACGAGCAGCCGCTTCCGGTGACGGTTGACCCACAGGCGGTAGCGAAGATCCCGGCGAACTATAAATTTATCGAGCCGGGCACCCTGACGGTGGCCATCTCGGCGCTGAACTCCCCGCCGCTGGCCCTGCTGGCGAGCGATAACCGCACCCGCATCGGCAGCGACCCGGATATCGCCCGGCTGCTGGCCGGAAACCTCGGGCTGAAGCTGAAGCTGGTGCCGGTGGCCTGGGAGGACTGGCCTTTAGGGATCGCCTCCGGGCGCTACGACGTGGCGCTGGTGAATATTGCGGTGACCGAGCAGCGTAAGCAGAAGTTCGACTTTGCCACCTACCGGGTCGACTCGCTGGCTTTTTCGGTGAAGGCCACCAGCGAGGTGGAGTCGATTAAAAGCGCGCAGGATCTGGCGGGCAAGAAGGTGATCGTCGGCTCCGGCACCAACCAGGAGCGGATCCTGCTGGGCTGGAACGACGAAAACCGGCAGGCGGGGCGCGAGCCGGCGCTGCCGGTCTATCTTACCGACGATGCCTCCGGCAACCTTTATATCCAGTCGGGCAGGGCGGACGTCTTCTTCGGGCCGCAGTCGGTCTCGGCCTATAAGGCGGCCCTGACCGGCAAAACCCGGGTGGTAGGATTGGGGCCGAAGCAGGCCTTTGTCGCCACCACTACCAAAAAGGGCAACGGGCTGGTTTACGCCCTGCAGGCCGCGCTGGATGGCGCCATCGGGCGCGGGGAGTACCAGCAGGTACTGGCACGCTGGGGCGAGCAGGGCGAAGCGGTGGCGCGATCTGAGGTTAACCCGCCGGGGATTACTTACTGAGGCTGCTCTACACTTAGGGTTTGACCCGAGAGGAGGCAGCATGATCAAAGTCTATGGCGTACCCGGCTGGGGGTCGGCAATCAGCGAGGTGATGCTGACCCTCGCCGATATCCCCTATCAGTTTATCAATGTGGACGGCTTCGATAAGCCTGGCGAAACGCGCGAGCTGCTCGAAAAACTCAACCCGCTCTGCCAGGTGCCGACGCTGGAGCTGGAAAACGGCGACATCATGACCGAAACGGCGGCGATTGCTCTGATGATTTTGGACCGGTGTCCGTCGCTGGCTCCGGCGCTCGGCACGCCCGAACGTCAGCAGTTCCAGCGCCTGCTTATCTGGCTGGTAGCCAACGTCTATCCCACCTTTACGTACGCCGACTATCCGGAGCGCTGGGCGCCGGACGCCCCGGAGCAGCTGCAACACAACTGCAGGGAGTATCGTAAATCCCTCTATCTGTGGCTGGATAATCATCTGCAAGCCGCCCCATGGGCGCTGGGCGAAGAGATTAGCCTGATCGACTGCTATCTGGTAGTGATGCGCACCTGGGGCCCGCGCCCGGAGTGGTTTGCCGCCAACACGCCGAGGATTGTCGCTATTGCCGACAGGGTGAGCGAAATGGCTAAACTGCACAAGGTGCTAAAAGCCAACGAGATTATTTGCTAAGTTGAAAGGCCAACTACTCAAGGAGTCCTGCACATGCCGCACGTTGATATCAAATGTTTCCCCCGCGATCTGAATGACGACCAGAAAACCGCCCTGGCGGCCGATATCGCCGAAGTGATTACCCGTCATCTGAACAGCAAAGATGGCTCCATCTCCGTGGCGCTGAACGAAGTGCAGGAGGCGGACTGGAAAGCCCAGGTGTGGGATAAAGAGATTGGCCCGAAGCTTAATGAGCTGATTAAGAAGCCGGGCTATTCGCTGTAACTGGCGTAAAAGCGGTGACCCCGGGTTGCCGCTTTTGTAATATTACGCGCACTCATCACGGAGGGATAAATGCGAGAGATAGTAAACCTGGTACTGGCTGTATTACCCCTCGCCGTATTTATTCTGCTAATAAGATGGGCGATTAAGAAGCTGCGCAACCCAACGCGCATGGTTACCGACGGCAGCGGCCTGAAAAAGATATCCTCTAATCCGTCAATTTTTGGTGGGGCCTGGCGTAAAAGCTACTATTTTGACGAGCAGAATTTATACGAAGCGCATAAAAACAGCCGCAGCCAAATTCCCTTTTCTGACATTCTTGCGATTAAACCGGGTTATACCGTGATAAATAACCGGCGCAACTGGTCCGTTATTTATCGGGCGCACGGAACAGAAAAACAGCTCCAGTTTTATCCCAATCTGACACTTTTTAATCACAACTTTTCGGCCTTTTTACTGGCGGTTAAGCAGGCCAACCCCCAGGCACAGATTAAAGAGATCGGTTTCTTCAACCTCTGAACGCGCCTGCCATTACTATTTCGCCTGTAACAGAATTGCCATCAGCCCCGGAAAGCGCGCGTCAAGATCTTCACGGCGCAGCGAAATGATATTTTCCCGCCCTTGGGGGCGCTGCCAGATCACGCCGCTG
Source organism: Leclercia sp. UBA7405 (assembly GCA_002469605.1). GTDB lineage: Bacteria > Pseudomonadota > Gammaproteobacteria > Enterobacterales > Enterobacteriaceae > Enterobacter. Next base: position 1,752 of record DKMV01000343.1, on the reverse strand, counting down.
TCGCGCAATACGCGCCAGTGGTGGGTCATGGTGGATTTCGCTACATCCTGCGGGCGCAGGGCGTTGCAGCTCATTTCGCTGCCGTCGGCGAGCTGGCGAATAATCGCCAGACGCAGCGGGTTGCCCAGCGCGAATAGGACGTTTTCCAGCTGTATCTGTTCCGGTTCCGGGTGGTTCTGAATCATAAGGCTCCTGGCTAACACATCAGCTTGAGCTATACCAATGATAGCGCAAACCTTAAAAAATAGTTCGAATATACTCGTACAGTAGGACTATGATAGCAGGCGAAGAGTTAAACGACCATCCTGGTCGTCAATCACATGTCAACTGACTAAGGACGCATCATGCCCCGACCCATTCCTCTCGAACGTTATCGCAACATCGGTATCTCCGCGCATATCGATGCCGGTAAAACAACCACCACCGAGCGCATCCTGTTTTATACCGGGATGAGCCACAAGCTGGGCGAAGTACACGATGGCGCGGCAACAACCGACTGGATGGCGCAGGAGCAGGAGCGCGGCATTACCATTACCTCTGCGGCGGTTAGCTGCTTCTGGCCCGGCATGGACCGAAGCTATGAGCCGCACCGGATCAACATCATCGACACCCCGGGGCACGTGGATTTTACCATCGAGGTGGAACGCTCCATGCGCGTGCTCGACGGCGCGGTGATGGTCTATGACTCGGTGGGCGGCGTGCAGCCCCAGTCGGAGACCGTCTGGCGCCAGGCCAACAAGTATCATGTTCCGCGTATCGCCTTCGTTAACAAGATGGATCGCCCCGGCGCGGACTTCTTCCGCGTGGTGCAGATGATGGTCGACAAGCTTAAAGCCCATCCGGTGCCGATCGTGATCCCGGTTGGTGCCGAGGAGCACTTCACCGGCGTGGTGGATCTCATCAAGATGCGCGCCATCGTCTGGGACGATGCCACCCAGGGGATGACCTTCAGCTATGCCCCGGTGCCGGACGACCTGCTGACCACCGCCCAGGTCTGGCGGGAGAAAATGGTGTCGGCAGCGGCGGAGGCCGATGAAACGCTGATGGATAAATATCTGGAAACCGGCGATCTGGACGAAGCGGAGATTATCCGCGGGCTGCGCCAGCGCACCGTGGCCGGTGAGATCCAGCCGATGCTCTGCGGTAGCGCCTTTAAAAACAAAGGGGT
>DKMV01000343.1:0-298 GCA_002469605.1 Leclercia sp. UBA7405 | reverse complement strand
CGACCCCTACGTGGGCCAGCTGACCTTTATCCGAGTCTACTCTGGCGTGCTGAAGAAAGGCGATGCGGTCTACAATCCGGTAAAAGGCAAGAAAGAGCGTATCGGGCGTATCGTGCTGATGCACGCTAACGACCGTCACGAAGTGGATGAGCTTCGGGCAGGGGACATTGCCGCCTGCGTGGGGCTGAAAGATGTCACCACCGGCGACACCCTGTGCGATCCGGCGGCGGTAATCACCCTGGAGCGGATGGAGTTCCCGGAACCGGTGATCTCGCTGGCTATCGAGCCCAAAACCAAG
>DKMV01000383.1:1513-3692 GCA_002469605.1 Leclercia sp. UBA7405 | reverse complement strand
GGCTTGCCGGTGGAGCCGGAGGTATAGAGGATAAAGAGCGGATCTTCCGCATTCATCGCTTCCGGCTGGTGCTGGTCGCTGGCCTGTTCAATCAGGTCGCTCCACCAGAGATCGCGTCCCGCTTTCCAGTCAATCTGATTACCGGTGCGTTTGAGCACGATCACGCTGGTCACGCTATTCACGTTCGGGTTGTTTAGCGCGTCATCAACGTTCTTTTTCAGCGGAATGGAACGGCCAGCGCGCACCCCCTCATCGGCGGTGATCACCAGCTTCGAGCTGGAGTCGATAATGCGCCCGGCCACCGCTTCCGGCGAGAAACCGCCAAAAATAACCGAATGCACGGCGCCGATGCGGGCGCAGGCCAGCATCGCTACCGCCGCTTCCGGCACCATCGGCATATAGATAGCGACCACGTCGCCTTTTTTGATCCCCTGAGCGAGGAGAACGTTGGCAAAGCGGCAGACGTCACGGTGCAGCTCGCGGTAGGTGATGTTTTTGCTCTGAGAGGCGTCGTCGCCCTCCCAGATAATGGCAGTCTGGTCGCCGCGCTCGGCAAGATGGCGATCAAGGCAGTTGGCCGCGAGGTTCAGGGTGCCGTCTTCATACCATTTGATCGAGATATTGCCCGGCGCGAAAGAGCTGTTTTTCACCTTCTGATAGGGGGTGATCCAGTCAAGAATTTTGCCCTGCTCCCCCCAGAAGGCGTCAGGGTCGGTAATCGATTGCTGATACTTCTGCTCATACTGTTCCGGATTGATCAGGCAGCGGTCCGCAATATTTGCGGGAATGTCGTGTTTGTGTGCTTGGCTCATGGCTTTTTTTCTCCTTGTAAGATGTTAATGATATGTCGCAAAAACGTTAATAACAGGGGATTAGACAGCTTTGTTTACTATTTGGGCGACAGATCACGCAATCTTTCAGGAGTTTAAAAAGTAGCCAAATGACACTTTGAGCATTAATAATTACCTGGAATTATTATTTGCATTTATGGATAAAAAAGCGTTTTTATAACAAAAGGTTATTTATCATTACTGATACAAATTAGCGTCATAACCCTTTTTATCAGGCAAATCACTTGTTCTTAAAGGCTTGCACAGCATGGCACGCAAGTGGTACTGATACGGCGCGTTAAAAAACCCCATAAATGAACGCAACACAATTCATACCCTTTCAGTATGTGTCGATCTCATCTGTAAACGAGGTCGATCACGTCGTATTGAGGAAGTCTGTTTTTATGAAAAACGTGAAAGTCAGCCTGGCCTGGCAAATTTTGCTGGCCCTTGTGCTGGGTATTTTGCTGGGCAGTTATCTCCATTATCACAGCGACAGCCGCGAATGGCTGATTGCGAACCTGCTGTCGCCAGCTGGCGATATCTTTATTCATCTGATTAAGATGATTGTGGTGCCGATTGTGATTTCGACTCTGGTAGTTGGAATTGCAGGCGTAGGTGACGCGAAGCAACTGGGACGTATCGGCGCGAAAACCATCCTTTATTTCGAAGTGATCACTACGGTGGCTATCATTCTTGGCATCACGCTGGCGAATGTATTCCAGCCGGGCGCGGGCATTGATATGTCCCAGCTGGCAACGGTGGATATTTCGAAATACCAAAGCACAACGGCAGAAGTGCAAAGCCATGCCCATGGCCTGATGGGAACCATATTGTCGCTGGTACCAACCAATATCGTCGCGTCGATGGCGAAGGGCGATATGCTGCCGATTATCTTCTTCTCGGTGCTGTTTGGCCTGGGTCTGGCGTCGCTGCCCTCCACCCACCGTGAACCGCTGGTGACGGTGTTCCGCTCCATCTCCGAAACCATGTTCAAAGTGACCCACATGGTAATGCGCTATGCGCCGGTAGGGGTGTTCGCCCTCATCTCCGTCACCGTGGCGAACTTCGGTTTTGCCTCCCTGTGGCCGCTGGCGAAGCTGGTGATCCTGGTGCACTTCGCCATCATCTTCTTTGCGCTGGTGGTGCTGGGCATAGTGGCGCGCATGTGCGGGCTGAGCATCTGGATCCTGATCCGCATCCTCAAGGATGAGCTGATTCTGGCTTACTCCACCGCCAGCTCTGAAAGCGTACTGCCACGTATCATTGAGAAGATGGAGGCCTACGGTGCGCCGGCGTCCATCACCAGCTTCGTGGTGCCGACCGGGTACTCCTTTAACCTCGACGGC
>DKMV01000383.1:0-1400 GCA_002469605.1 Leclercia sp. UBA7405 | reverse complement strand
GGTGACCTCGAAAGGCATCGCTGGCGTACCGGGCGTCTCGTTTGTGGTGCTGCTGGCGACCCTGGGCAGCGTGGGGATCCCGCTGGAAGGGCTGGCGTTTATTGCTGGCGTTGACCGTATCCTCGATATGGCGCGTACCGCGCTGAACGTGGTGGGCAATGCCCTGGCCGTGCTGGTGATCTCCAAGTGGGAACATAAATTCGACCGTAAGAAAGCGCTCGCCTATGAGCGCGACGTGCTGGGTCGTTTTGATAAGACTGCCGATCGATAAGCATGCTTCCGCCCTCCTCGTGAGGGCGGACTTTTATTCCCCGCTTAACGCCTCAAACTCTTCGCATCCGGTATCAAAGCCTTCGCTACAGCTCAGATTAAACCAGTAAAGCGCCTTCTGTTTATTAGGCGTAATAAAGCCTTTCTCTCCCTGCTGAAACACCTTACCCGCCCAGTACTCGGCATAGCCGGTGCGTGAAAGCAGCGAGCTGCGCTTAAACCAGTCCGCCGCGACGACATCATCCTGCACCACCTCCACGCCGTTGGCGTAGATCAGCCCCAGCAGCTGCCGGGCATCGACGGCGGCGTCGTCCTCGTCATTCTCTGCCGCTTTTTCCAGCAGGGTCAGCGCCTGCGGATAGTCGGTGTCGCCGGCCGCGCTGTTCACCAGCAGGCGCGCCAGCATCACCGCCCCCGGCGTGCTGCCCGCCAGCATCGCCTGCTGCGCCAGCCCTTTGGCCTGGGGATAATCGCCGTGCTTAAACTTAATCTGCGACAGCAGGGCCATGGCATCCACGTCGCCACCGGTGGCGGCCTTTTCGGCCCAGCGTTCGGCCTGTTTATCGTCGCCGGAGCTGTACCAGGTCTCAGCAAGCAAATACTGCGCGCGGCTGTTGCCCGCTTCGGCTTCGGCCTGGTACTGGCTGCCAATCCCCTCGGCATAGGCCAGCGAGGAGCACAACAACAGCAGGAGAGAGAGGTGTTTCATGTTTAGTAGTCGTTTGGGTACATGCGCGAAGTATAAGCGGGGTTTATGAAGAAAAAAAAGGTGCGTTAAGGCTCAACCAACCACAAGCCGGGCGGGAAACCCCGCCCGTTGAAGTTAGCCTGCGGTGCAGGCTAATTTTGCCGCCACTTCATGTTGCCCGCTCTTTATTGTGAGTTCGCATAAGGTGCCGCGATTAATAAAGGTGAAGAACACTATTGTCAGGCAAATAATGATTATTATGCCCAACAGATATTTTAATGGCGTCATGCCTTTTACTCCTTGCTAATAAAAGAATAAGAGGCTATCTTCTCCTTGTCGGTTTTTTTGAGAGAAGATAGCCCCGGTTAATGGAAACATTACCGGGGTTTTTCACTTTCTGTCTCTCAAACGGCTTAAGACAGAAAGCCTTAAGCACCCGCCG
>DKMV01000287.1:381-8273 GCA_002469605.1 Leclercia sp. UBA7405 | reverse complement strand
CAGCAGCGAGCCATCCATATCAATGCCGCTAATGCCAAGGATGCCGTAATCGAGGCGGAACTGAGAGATAAAGTCGAGCGTCGCCTCGCCGATGATCCCGCCGTCGCGGCTACGCAGCTCGCCGCCCGCGAGGATGATGCGGAAATCCTCTTTCTGCATCAGGGTATTGGCGACGTTCAGGTTGTTGGTTACCACCCGCAGGTTCTCATGGTTCAGCAGGGCGTGGGCCACCGCCTCCGGAGTGGTGCCGATATCAATAAAGAGCGTGGCGCCGTTGGGGATCTGGCTCGCCACCTTGCGGGCGATGCGCTCTTTTTCGGAGGTCTGCGTCGCCTTACGATCGTGCCAGGGGGTGTTGACCGAGCTGGAGGGCAGTGCCGCTCCGCCGTGGTGGCGCAAAATCCGGTTCTGATCGGCAAGGTCGTTCAGGTCGCGGCGAATGGTCTGGGGGCTGACGGCAAACTGCTCCACCAGCTCTTCGGTACTTACGTATCCCTGCTTCTTCACCAGCTCGATAATGGCATCATGGCGCTGTGTCTGTTTCATCAAATATTCCTGCCAGAATTATGTTCGTTTTCGCGCATTAAGCGTATCGGCAAACGCCATCGCCAGCCCGACGGCCAGCCCGGCCATATGGGCACCATTGGCAATTGCCATTCCGAACAGATCAAACCATCCGGCTATTAACCATATTACTGCAAAGGTCATTAATCCACGTTGCAGATAGATGCCGCTTTGCGGATCGCGCTCGCCCCGCAGCCAGGCGTAGCCCATCAGCGCATAGACCACGCCGGAGAGGCCGCCAAACCAGGGGCCGCTGAACTTGTGCTGGACATAGCCGCTTAACAGCGCACTGATAAGGGTGATGACAATAAGTTTGCCGCTGCCAAGACGCTTCTCTACCGCCCCGCCGAGGTACCACCACCACAGCAGGTTAAAAAGAATGTGCAGGAAGGAGAAGTGCATCAGCGCGTGGGTAAAGTAGCGCCAGACATCGAACTGCAGGCTGGGATCGAAGGGCCAGGCCAGCAGCACCATCACGCTCTGGTCGCCCACCAGGTTCATGATAATAAAGGTGAGAATACAGGCCGCCATCAGCAGCAGCGTAAAGGGGCCGGCGCGCTCACGCACGGTGGCGAGAAAAGGAAAACGGCGATAATGCAGCCCGCTGCCGGTATGGCCGGACTGCCAGCTGGCCGCCAGATAACGCGCATCGCCGGGGTTTTCCAGAAAACGCGCCAGTTCCGCGTTAACGCGTTCGGCCTGGCTCTCATCCGCCAGCCAGACGTCGGTTTGGGTATGTTGCTGGACAGTCAGGATCACGCCCTGCGTCGCCATGTAATCGACAAACGCCTGCGCGACGCGCGGGTTGGTAAAAGAGGTAATCATCAACATCGGCTGCGGTCGCTTATTCCACACAAAAGGGAACAGTATATACCTTAAAACCCGGCGTGCTCGACTTCCGCCGGGAAATGGCGGTGCCAGGCATCAAAGCCGCCGTCCACGCTGTAGACCGCATCATAGCCCTGTTGCAGCAGGTACTGCGCCGCGCCTTTACTGCTGTTGCCGTGATAGCACATCACCATCACCGGCGTGTCGAAGTCGTTATCACGCATGAAATCGCCCAGGGTGGCGTTAGTCAGATGAAACGCGCCCGGGGTATGGCCCATGGCGAAACTCTGTGGGTCGCGGATATCCACCAGCACCGCGGTTCCCTGGTGCATCTTCTGGTGGGCTTCTTCGACATTAATACATTCAAACTGATCCATGGTGCTCTCTTTACATTATTCAGGTTTGGTGCGGTCTGGAGCCCTCACCCTGGCCCTCTCATGTGGTGAGAGGGAGAAAACTATTTTACCCGCTAGTGTACGTCCTGGCGGCGGGTAAACGCCATTATGTTATCTGTATCACTCTAAATTGTTTTTTTGATGTTACCAAAGGCGCGTTCGTTTGCTATTATGAGCGATATCGAACATTTCTGAGCTTTAACGAAAGCGCGTGAGGATACGATGGAAACCAAAGATCTGATTGTGATAGGTGGCGGCATTAACGGTGCCGGTATTGCGGCCGATGCCGCTGGCCGTGGTCTGTCGGTATTGATGCTGGAAGCACAGGATCTTGCCTGCGCAACGTCATCCGCCAGCTCCAAACTGATCCACGGTGGCCTGCGGTATCTGGAACACTACGAATTCCGCCTGGTCAGCGAAGCGCTGGCCGAGCGCGAAGTGCTGCTGAAAATGGCCCCGCATCTGGCTATTCCGATGCGCTTTCGCCTGCCCCACCGTCCCCATTTACGCCCGGCGTGGATGATCCGCATTGGCCTGTTTATGTACGATCATCTGGGTAAACGCACCAGCCTGCCGGGATCGACCGGTGTGCGTTTTGGCGCAGACTCGGTACTTAAGCCTGAAATCGTGCGCGGATTCGAATATTCCGACTGCTGGGTCGACGATGCCCGTCTGGTGGTCGCCAACGCGCAGATGGTGGTGCGTAAGGGTGGCGAGGTGAAAACCCGCACCCGCGCCGTCTCCGCGCGCCGGGAAAACGGCCTGTGGATCGTGGAAGCGGAAGATATTGATACCGGCGAGAAGTTCAGCTGGCAGGCGCGCGGGCTGGTTAACGCCACCGGGCCGTGGGTGAAGCAGTTCTTTGACGATGGCATGAAGCTGCCGTCGCCCTACGGCATTCGCCTGATCAAAGGCAGCCACATCGTAGTACCGCGCGTGCACAACCAGAAGCAGGCTTACATCCTGCAGAACGAAGATAAGCGCATCGTGTTTGTTATTCCGTGGATGGATGAGTTCTCGATCATCGGCACCACCGACGTGGAGTACAAAGGCGATGCCCGCAAGGTGGCCATCGATGAGAGCGAAATCAGCTACCTGCTGAAGGTTTATAACGCGCACTTCAAAAAACAGCTGGGCCGGGAAGATGTGGTCTGGACGTATTCTGGCGTGCGTCCGCTTTGCGACGATGAGTCCGACTCGCCGCAGGCCATCACCCGCGATTACACCCTGGATATCCACGACCAGGACGGCAAAGCGCCGCTGCTGTCGGTCTTTGGCGGTAAGCTCACTACCTACCGCAAGCTGGCCGAACACGCGCTGGAAAAACTGACGCCGTACTACAACGGCATCGGTGCGGCCTGGACCAAAGGCGCGACCCTGCCCGGCGGCGATATCGGCGGTAACCGGGATGACTACGCCGCAAAACTGCGCCGTCGTTATCCGTTTATCAGCGAATCGCTGGCCCGTCACTTTGCCCGCAACTACGGCAGCAACAGCGAGCTGATCCTCGGCGAAGCTAAAAGCCTGGCGGATCTTGGCGAGCACTTCGGCCATGAGCTGTACGAGGCGGAGCTGCGTTACCTGGTGGAGCACGAGTGGGTGCGTCGTCTGGACGATGCCATCTGGCGCCGTACCAAAGAGGGGATGTGGCTGGATGCGGAACAGCAGTCGCGCGTCGCGCAGTGGCTGCTGCTTAACGCGGGAAAGCGTGAGCTGTCGTTAGCGTCTTGATCGGCGCGGTCTGATGCCCTCACCCCGTCCCTCTCCCACGGGGAGAGGGTGCAAACACCAAAAAAGACAACTGGCGTTGTCTTTTTGCTTTTACCTTGCCTCACCCCGACCCTCTCCTTTAGTGAGAGGGTGCAAACACTAAAAAAGACAACTGGCGTTGCCTTTTTGCTTTTACCTTGATGCCTTTTTGCTTTTACCTTGGGTTTACAGCCTGACCGGATCGATATGCCAGATATTCTCGGCATACTCCTTGATCGTCCTGTCGGATGAGAAGTAGCCCATATTGGCGATATTGTGCATCGCTTTCGCGGTCCACTCCTCCGGCTGGCGGTAGAGCTCGTCCACACGCTCCTGACAATCCACGTAGCTGCGGTAATCTGCCAGCACCTGATAATGGTCGCCGAAGTTAATCAGGGAGTCCACCAGGTCGCGGTAGCGGCCAGGCTCGTCCGGGTTAAATACCCCGGTGGCGATCTGGGTCAGCACCTGACGCAGCTCTTCATCCTGCTCGTAGTAGTCACGCGGCGAGTAGCCCTGCTTACGCAGCGCCTCCACCTCGTTGGCGGTATTACCGAAGATAAAGATATTGTCCTCACCCACGTGCTCCAGCATCTCGACGTTGGCGCCGTCCAGCGTGCCGATGGTCAGCGCGCCGTTCAGGGCAAACTTCATATTACTGGTGCCGGATGCCTCCGTCCCCGCCAGCGAGATCTGCTCGGAGAGATCCGCCGCCGGAATGATCAGCTGCGCCAGGCTGACGCTGTAGTTCGGGATAAAGACCACTTTCAGCTTGTCGCCAATCTGCGGATCGTTGTTGATCACCGCCGCCACGTCGTTAATCAGGTGAATAATGTGCTTCGCCATATAGTAGGCCGAGGCCGCCTTACCGGCGAAGATATTCACTCGCGGCACCCAGTTGGCATCCGGATCGGCTTTAATACGGTTGTAACGGGTGATAACGTGCAGGACGTTCATCAGTTGGCGTTTGTACTCATGAATACGCTTAATCTGCACATCGAACAGCGCTTTCGGGTTGGCCACCACGTTCAGATGCAGCGCCATCCACACCGCCAGCCGCTTCTTGTTCAGCAGCTTGGCATCGCGCACCGCTTTGTTCACCAGCGGGAAGTCCGCATGCTGTTCCAGCTCGCTCAACTGGCTTAAGTCGGTGCGCCAGTTGCGGCCGATATTATCGTCCAGCACATCCGACAGCGGCTGGTTCGCCAGTGCCAGCCAGCGGCGCGGCGTCACGCCGTTGGTGACGTTGCAGAACCGCATCGGGAAGATTTTCGCGAAGTCGGCAAACAGCGACTGGACCATCAGGTTCGAGTGCAGCTCCGACACGCCGTTAACTTTGTGGCTAATCACTACCGCCAGCCACGCCATGCGCACCCGGCGACCGTTGGATTCGTCAATGATCGAGGTGCGGCTCAACAGCCCCGTATCGTTCGGATACTGCTCCTGCAGGGTTTTCAGGAAGTAGTCGTTAATTTCAAAGATGATCTGCAGATGGCGCGGCAGAATTTTGCCGAGCATATCCACCGGCCAGGTCTCCAGCGCTTCGCTCATCAGCGTATGGTTGGTGTAGGAGAAGACCTGGCAGGTCACCTCGAAGGCCTCGTTCCAGCTGAACTTATGCTCGTCGATCAGCAGGCGCATCAGCTCCGGAATCGACAGCACCGGGTGGGTGTCGTTCAGGTGGATCGCGGTCTTCTCGGCCAGGTTGGCATAGGTTTTATGCAGCTGGTAGTGGCGGCTCAGAATGTCCTGAATGGTGGCGGAGACCAGGAAGTACTCCTGGCGCAGGCGCAGCTCGCGACCGGAGTAGGTGGAGTCATCCGGATAGAGCACGCGCGACACGTTTTCAGAGTGGTTTTTATCCTCCACCGCCGCGAAGTAGTCGCCCTGGTTAAATTTACCCAGGTTGATTTCGCTACTGGCCTGGGCATTCCACAGGCGCAGGGTGTTGGTGGCGTCGGTATCGTAGCCGGGGATAATCTGGTCGTAGGCTACCGCCAGGATCTCTTCGGTCTCGACCCAGCGGGCTTTTTTGCCCTCCTGCTGGACGCGGCCGCCAAAACGCACTTTATAGCGCGTGTTGTGGCGCTTGAACTCCCAGGGGTTGCCGTACTCCAGCCAGTAGTCCGGCGACTCCTTTTGTCGGCCATCAACGATGTTCTGCTTGAACATACCGTAATCGTAGCGAATACCGTAGCCGCGCCCCGGCAGCGCCAGGGTTGCCAGCGAATCAAGGAAGCAGGCCGCCAGGCGACCCAGCCCGCCGTTGCCTAAGCCGGGGTCGTTCTCTTCGTCGATCAGCTCTTCTAAATCTAACCCCATCTCTTCCAGCGCGTTTTTAACGTCGTCATAGATACCCAGCGACAACAGCGCGTTGGAAAGGGTGCGGCCAATCAAAAACTCCATCGACAGGTAGTAAACCTGGCGAGTCTCCTGTGAGAGCTGGGCGCGGTTTGAGCGCAGCCAGCGTTCAACCATCCGGTCGCGTACGGCAAACAGAGTGGCGTTCAGCCACTCATGTTTATTGGCGATAACCGGGTCCTTCCCGATCATGAACATCAGCTTGTAGGCAATAGAGTGCTTTAATGCCTCGGTGCTGAGCGTGGGAGACGCATACGAAAAAGGTGCATTCATATCAGTGATTCCAGCAGTGTTACATCAAGCGTTGATAGAGATCGCGGTAAGACTGCGCCGCAACTTGCCAGCTAAAATCCATCGCCATCGCCTGACGTTGTACAAAACGCCACAGAGATGGACGAGACCACAACACGAAAGCACGACGGATCGCCCGTAACAGCGACCAGGCATTACTGTCTTCAAAGGCAAACCCGGTGGCGATACCGTCAGCCAGGTTCTCCAGCGAGGTGTCGGACACCGTATCCGCCAGCCCACCGGTGCGGCGCACCAGCGGCAGGGTGCCGTATTTCAAGCCATACAGCTGGGTTAAGCCGCAGGGCTCAAAACGGCTGGGCACCAGAATAACGTCGGCACCGGCCATGATGCGGTGCGAGAAGGCTTCGTGATAGCCAATCTGCACCCCAACCTGTCCGGGATGCTCCGCCGCCGCGGCCAGGAAGCCCTCCTGCAGCACCGGATCGCCGGCACCCAGCAGCGCCAGCTGTCCGCCCTGCTCCAGCAGGCCAGGCAGCGCTTCAAGCACCAGATCCAGCCCTTTCTGGCTGGTCAGGCGGCTGACTACCGCAAACAGCGGCACTTTTTCATTCACCTTCAGGCCCATGGCGATCTGCAGCTGACGCTTGTTCTCGGCCTTGTCTTCTACCGTATCGCGGCTGTAACGCGCCCCCAGCAGCAGGTCGGTTTCCGGGCTCCAGATTTTCTCATCCACGCCGTTCAGAATGCCCGACAGGCGCCCTTCGCGATGGCGCTGGCTGAGTAGCCCTTCCAGACCGTAACCAAACTGTGGCTCGGTGATCTCCCGCGCGTAGGTCGGGCTGACCGCCGTGATGTGATCGGCATAAAACAGCCCGGCCTTCAGGAAGGAGATCTGACCGTTGAACTCCAGCCCGTGCATGTTAAAGAACGACCATGGCAGTTCGATTTCATCCATGTGTTTTGCATGATACATGCCCTGATACGCCAGGTTATGCACCGTAAACACCGACTTTGCCGGACGCCCGCGCGCCGCCAGATACGCCGGCACCAGCCCCGCGTGCCAGTCGTGGGCATGCACTATATCCGGGTGCCAGAAGGGATCCAGCCCGCAGGCCATTTCGCTGCCGACCCAACCCAGCAGGGCAAAACGAAGCACGTTATCCGTATAGGCAAATAAATTGGTGTCGTGATACGGGCTCCCCGGACGGTCATACAGATGCGGGGCGTCAATCAGATAGATGCCCACGCCGTTGTAATGGCCGAACAGGAGCGTGATGTGCCCGGCAAAGGTCTCCCGGCGAGCCACCACCTTTGCATCAGGGATGCCGCGCCGGAGGTCAGGAAAAGCGGGCAGCAGCACGCGCGTATCAACACCTCCGGCAATCTGCGCAGCCGGTAAAGCACCAATAACATCCGCCAGCCCGCCCGTTTTCAATAATGGGAACATCTCAGAACATACATGTAAAACCTGCATTATTGCTCCTGTTTGACCTGCAGTTTGTGCAGCATTTCACGCGTTACCAGCACGATGCCTTCTTCTGAGCGGTAGAAACGGCGCGCGTCCTCTTCCGCATTCTCCCCAATGACCATGCCTTCCGGAATGACGCAGGCGCGGTCGATAACACAACGGCGTAAACGGCACGAACGCCCTACCCAGACGTCCGGCAGCAGGACCGCCGAATCAATATTACAGAATGAGTTCACCCGCACCCGTGGGAAGAGCACCGACTGCACCACCACCGA
>DKMV01000287.1:0-183 GCA_002469605.1 Leclercia sp. UBA7405 | reverse complement strand
CACCGACTGCACCACCACCGACCCGGAGATAATGCAGCCGCCCGAGACCAGCGAGTTCAGCGTCATGCCGTGGCTGCCGGAGCGGTCCTGGACAAATTTAGCCGGCGGCAGCGATTCCATATGGGTGCGAATCGGCCAGTTCTGGTCATACATGTCCAGCTCAGGCGTCACGGAGGCGAGGTC
>DKMV01000161.1:741-3433 GCA_002469605.1 Leclercia sp. UBA7405 | reverse complement strand
CGCGCCCTGCCAGTCGATATCCAGAAACACATTTACGCCGGTTGCCAGCACCTGCTCAATGGTCTCGCGGGATGTGCCGTAATAGTTACCGAACACTTCAGCGTGCTCGAGGAACGCATCACGGCCAATCATTGCTCTGAACTCTTCGTGATTAACAAAGAAATAGTGTTCACCGTGCACCTCACCCGGACGCGGCGGACGCGTGGTGTGGGAAACCGACACCTGGGTGTCGTACAACGGTTGGGTTTTTAACAGCGCCTGAATCAGGCTGGATTTACCCGCGCCACTTGGGGCAGAAACAATATAAAGCGTGCCTTGAGCCATGAGAGTCTTTTGTATGTGTTAACGAAGAAGTCCTACATACGGGCTCATTATACACGTCGCCGCTCCGTGACGTAGCCTTTGTCACACTTTTTCCCGCCACCTGATGAATTTTGCGTACCTGTTTCCGGTTTTATCCGCCGTTTGCTGCAACAAAAACAAAGCGCTGATGCGAACTCGCAAAGGGTGTTTTTACCTGTCGCTCGGGTTATTCGTTTGCGTTATACCCCTTTCATCACAGGGAGGAGAGACGATGTGGCGATGGATTGGGGTACTAATGATGTTGTGGACAGGCTCCGGGCAGGCGGTATGCCCGGTCTGGTCGCCTGCTAAAGCCGGACAGGAGATCGCCCGGCTTAGCGAACAGATTGCCCGCTGGGACAAAACCTACTGGCAGCAGGGCAGGAGCGAGGTAAAAGACGAGGTGTACGACCAGCTGAGCGCGCGGCTTAAGCAGTGGCAGCAATGCTTTGGTTATGAACGCAGGGCCGAGGCAATACCCGCGGCAGGCGGCACGGTGCGGCATCCGGTCAGCCATACCGGCGTCAATAAGATCAAAGACCAGGCTGCGCTACGCCAGTGGATGCGTCACCGCCGGGATCTCTGGGTGCAGCCAAAGGTGGATGGCGTGGCGGTCACCCTGGTGTACCGGGAAGGGCTGCTGGTGCAGGCAACCAGCCGGGGCAACGGCCTGGAGGGCGAAGACTGGACGGCAAAGGTCAAAGCGCTGAAACGGGTGCCGGGCCGCGTAACCGGCCAGCTGGCGAACAGCGTGCTGCAGGGCGAGCTGTTTTTGCGCCGGGATAACCATGTGCAGCAGCGGATGGGGGGAATGAACGCCCGGGCCAGGGTGGCCGGGGCGATGATGCGCCACCTTGATAGCGAGCTGTTAAATGATATCGATATTTTTATCTGGGCCTGGCCGGACGGCCCGCCTTCCATGCCGGAGCGGCTGAGCGCGCTCACCCGCGCGGGCTTTGCGCTTACCGAGCTCTGGACGCGCAAAATCACCCGGGTGGAAGAGGCAGCCGCTCTGCGCCAGGCGTGGCACCGCTCGCCTTTGCCCTTTGTCACCGACGGCATTGTGATCCGTTCAGCTCTGGAGCCCGCCGGGCAGGAGTGGATGCCCGGCGAGGGGAACTGGGTGGTGGCGTGGAAATATCTCCCGGCGTCGCAGATAGCCGAAGTCAAAGCGATTCATTTTACGGTGGGCCGTACGGGGCGGATCGCGGTCGTGGCGGAACTGGAGCCGGTAAAGCTGGATGATAAACGGGTGCAGCGGGTCAACCTCGGGTCCGTTGGGCGCTGGCAGGCGCTGGATATTGCTCCAGGGGATCATATCCAGATTAGCCTCGCCGGACAGGGCATTCCGCGTATCGATAGCGTGGTCTGGCGCGGGCTGGAACGCACAAAACCGGAGCCGCCCGCGCCGGGTTACACCCCGCTTACCTGTTTTTATGCTTCAGTAGAGTGCAGCGCGCAGTTTATTTCCCGCCTGGTGTGGCTGAGTTCCCCGGCAGTGCTCAATATCGACGGGCTGGGTGAGGCAGGCTGGCGCGCTCTGCACCAGACGCATCATTTTGAGCATCTTTTTTCGTGGCTGGCGCTAAGCAAAGAGCAGCTGCAAAACACCCCCGGCTTTTCGGCCGGACGGGGATTACAGCTCTGGCACCGTTTTGACATGGCGCGCCGGCAGCCTTTTATCCGCTGGCTGGATGCGCTTGGCGTACCCTTACCGCGAGCAGCGCTCAAAGCCCTCAGCGAGCGGCGCTGGCAGGCGCTGCAGGAGCGGAATATCCAGAGCTGGCAGCAGGTAACAGGCGTGGGTGCAGAGAGAGCGCGCAGGCTGGTTGAGTTTGTGCATCAGCCTGCGGTACAGGCCCTGGTCAACTGGCTGAGAGCCCAGGGCATCGAAGGATTTTAGTGGCTGTCGTGGTGGTAATGAAAGACCGGCAGGCCCAGTTTTAAACGCAGCGCCAGCATGCGGGCGGTAAAGCCAAACAGCAGCGTAGAGATGACCACCACATCATGGCTGGAAACATAGTGCTGCAGAGCGATATACAAAACGGCGGAGGCGAAGGAGACGCCCGCATACAGCTCTTTCTGGAAAACCAGCGGAATGCGTTTGCAGAACATATCCCGCAGGACGCCGCCAAACACGCCGGTGATGACGGCCGCGATAGTGGCGATCACCGGACCTTCGCCCATATCGAGCGCAATCTGGGCACCGATAATAGAAAAGACAATCAGGCCGAGGGCATCCAGCACCAGGAACAGGCGTCGCAAATGGGGCATCACCGGCGCGAAGATGGTGGTCAGTACGGCCGCGACGGCAACGATAATCACGTATTCCGGGTGCTTCACCCAGCCG
>DKMV01000161.1:0-586 GCA_002469605.1 Leclercia sp. UBA7405 | reverse complement strand
GCGCACCGAGCCGCCGCCCAGCGCCGTGGCGGTGGCGATGATGATCACCCCGAAGGTATCCATACGGCGACGCCCGGCCGCCAGCGCGCCAGTCATGGCTTCGGCAGTGATGCCGATCAGATAAAGGATATGTAACAGCATATGCCCCCCAGATTTCAGAACATCAGGGTAGCGTTTTGTGGCACAGGTCACGATTTACATTTTTTTGTGCGAGGGGTTTTGCCTTACATTTTCTAATGAATAAGGCGTTTTCATGCACTTTATCATGGCTAATTGTGATCGGTTTCAGATTAGTTTTATTCAAGTAATCTATGAGACGTACGGTTCATAACTTGTCCGCAACTTTTAGCCTCTTAGCTCCTCGCTCATCGGCAGGCCTGCCAGAAAATGGCTATTCGGAACCAGGGCTCTGGTCTCAACGGGAAGTGCATTGCTGCAACCGTTAAGTAAATACCCTTTTGTTGATCTTTGTGTCAAAAAAATTGGTTTTTTAATAGGTTATTGTTAGTCAATATTTGTTAAAAGGATAATGCTATCGGGCTGACAATATTTTTATGCTGACAAAACAGGCTATTAATACTATATA
>DKMV01000278.1:16133-16525 GCA_002469605.1 Leclercia sp. UBA7405 | reverse complement strand
AACTATTTACCTGGAGAGCATCATCTATGCGGACGTATCTGGTTGGGTTATTTGCAGCGGCCGCGCTGCCCTTTACAGCATATGCGCAAGAAGCGACGGTAAAAGAGGTTCATGACGTACCGGCAGTACGCGGCAGCATTATTGCTAACATGCTGCAGGAGCATGACAACCCGTTTACCCTCTATCCTTATGAGAGCAACTATGTGCTCTATACGACCACCAGCGATCTCAATAAAGAGGCGATTAGCACCTATAACTGGTCTGATAATGCCCGTAAAGACGAAGTGAAGTTCCAGCTGAGCCTGGCGTTCCCGTTCTGGCGCGGCATTCTGGGGCCGAACTCGGTGCTGGGTGCCTCCTATACGCAGAAATCCTGGTGGCAGCTCTCTAAC
>DKMV01000278.1:0-15935 GCA_002469605.1 Leclercia sp. UBA7405 | reverse complement strand
TCCTGGTGGCAGCTCTCTAACAGCGGCGAATCCTCGCCGTTCCGTGAGACTAACTACGAGCCGCAGCTGTTCCTCGGCTTTGCCACCGACTACGAGCTGGCCGGCTGGACCCTGCGCGACGTGGAATTTGGTTATAACCACGACTCTAACGGCCGCTCGGACCCTACCTCCCGCAGCTGGAACCGCCTGTACACCCGCCTGATGGCGCAGAACGGCAACTGGCTGGTGGAAGTGAAGCCCTGGTATGTGGTTGGCGACACCGACGACAACCCGGATATCACCAAATATATGGGTTACTACCAGCTCAAAGTTGGCTACCAGCTTGGCGAAGCGATACTGAGCGCGAAGGGGCAGTACAACTGGAACACCGGCTACGGCGGCGCGGAAGTGGGCCTGAGCTATCCGGTAAGCAAGCATGTGCGCCTCTATACGCAGGTCTACAGCGGTTATGGCGAGTCCCTTATCGACTACAACTTCAACCAGACCCGCGTCGGTGTGGGCGTGATGCTGAACGATCTTTTCTAGCCCCCTCGAATGTTTTTGTCTTAAACATTGAAGTTTCTCTCTCAGGCGCTGAAAATAGCGCCTGTTTTTATTTCAGGCAGGTGGTAAATGTGGCGCAGGCGGAAGTTTTGAATCAGGCATTGCTGGCTAAACAGGTGTTGCACGACACCTTTGGCTACCAGCAATTCCGTCCGGGCCAGGAGACCATCATCGACACCGCCCTTGCGGGGCGGGATTGTCTGGTGGTGATGCCCACCGGCGGCGGTAAATCCCTGTGCTATCAGGTGCCCGCGCTGGTGCTGGACGGGCTGACGGTAGTGGTCTCGCCGCTTATCTCGTTGATGAAAGACCAGGTGGACCAGCTGCTCGCCAACGGCGTAGCGGCGGCCTGCCTGAACTCGACGCAGACCCGCGAGCAGCAGCAGGAGGTGATGGCCGGCTGTCGTACCGGACAGATCCGCCTGCTCTATATCGCGCCGGAACGCCTGATGCTGGATAACTTCCTCGACCATCTGGCGCACTGGAATCCGGTGCTGCTGGCGGTGGACGAAGCGCACTGCATCTCCCAGTGGGGGCACGATTTCCGCCCGGAATATGCCGCGCTCGGGCAGCTGCGCCAGCGCTTCCCTGAACTGCCGTTTATGGCGCTTACCGCCACCGCCGATGACACTACCCGTCAGGATATTGTCCGCCTGCTGGGGCTGAACGACCCCTATATTCAGGTCAGCAGCTTCGATCGCCCTAACATCCGCTATATGCTGATGGAGAAGTTCAAGCCGCTGGATCAGCTGCTGCGCTACGTGCAGGAGCAGCGCGGGAAATCGGGCATTATCTACTGCAACAGCCGGGCAAAAGTCGAAGACACCGCCGCCCGCCTGCAAAGCCGCGGCTTTAGCGCGGCGGCTTACCACGCCGGGCTGGAGAACCACATCCGCGCCGACGTGCAGGAGAAATTCCAGCGCGACGACCTGCAGATTGTGGTTGCCACCGTGGCGTTCGGAATGGGGATCAACAAGCCCAACGTGCGCTTTGTGGTGCATTTCGACATCCCCCGCAATATCGAATCCTACTATCAGGAGACCGGCCGCGCCGGGCGCGACGGCCTGCCTGCCGAAGCGATGCTGTTTTACGATCCGGCGGATATGGCCTGGCTGCGCCGCTGCCTGGAGGAAAAACCCCAGGGGCAGCTGCAGGATATCGAGCGCCACAAGCTGAACGCGATGGGCGCCTTTGCCGAAGCCCAGACCTGCCGCCGCCTGGTGCTGCTTAACTACTTTGGCGAAGGGCGACATGAGCCGTGCGGCAACTGTGATATCTGCCTCGATCCGCCCAAGCAGTACGATGGCCTGATGGACGCGCGTAAAGCGCTCTCCACCATCTATCGCGTCAATCAGCGTTTTGGTATGGGCTACGTGGTGGAGGTGCTGCGCGGCGCCAATAACCAGCGTATCCGCGAGATGGGCCACGACAAGCTGCCGGTGTACGGTATCGGCAAAGATCAGAGCCACGAGCACTGGGTAAGCATTATTCGCCAGCTGATCCACCTGGGGTTCGCCACGCAAAATATTGCCCAGCACTCCGCGCTACAGCTCACCGAAGCCGCGCGTCCGGTGCTGCGCGGTGAGATTACGCTTCAACTCGCCGTACCGCGCGTGGTGGCCCTGAAGCCGCGCGTGATGCAAAAATCCTACGGCGGCAACTACGACCGCAAGCTGTTCGCCAAGCTGCGCAAGCTGCGTAAAGCTATTGCCGACGAAGAAAATATCCCGCCGTACGTGGTCTTTAACGACGCGACCCTGATTGAAATGGCCGAGCAGATGCCGCTCAGCGCCAGCGAAATGCTTAGCGTTAACGGCGTGGGTACCCGCAAGCTGGAGCGCTTCGGGAAAGAGTTTATGGCGCTTATCCGCTCCCACGCCGACGGCGATGATGAGGAGTAGTCAGCCGGGCTAAAAAGTGCCAGGATGATTGCTCTCTGAATTATTTCCCCGCGAGCGAACTATGTTAATGCTATTTCTCACCGTGGCGCTGGTGCACCTCGTTGCGCTGATGAGCCCCGGCCCCGACTTTTTCTTTGTTTCTCAGACCGCCGTCAGCCGCTCCCGCAAAGAGGCGATGATGGGGGTGCTCGGTATCACCATGGGCGTGATGGCCTGGGCCGCCGTGGCGCTGCTCGGCCTGAACCTGATTCTGGCGAAAATGGCCTGGCTGCATAACATCATTATGGTGGGCGGTGGGCTCTATCTCTGCTGGATGGGCTACCAGATGCTGCGCGGCGCGCTGAAGAAAGAGGAGCAGGCACCGGCTGAGCCAAAGGTCGAGCTGGCAGCTGGCGGACGCAGCTTTGTGAAAGGGCTGCTGACGAACCTGGCGAATCCGAAAGCCATTATCTACTTCGGCTCCGTCTTCTCGCTGTTTGTTGGCGATAACGTAGGCGCGGGCGCGCGCTGGGGCATCTTCCTGCTGATCGTGGTGGAAACCTTCGCCTGGTTTACCCTGGTTGCGAGCCTGTTTGCCTTACCGGCCATGCGCCGCGGCTACCAGCGCGTGGCAAAGTGGATCGACGGCTTTGCCGGCGCGCTCTTCGCCGGCTTCGGTATTCATCTCATCATCTCTCGCTAAGCATGACGCGCTGACGCCAGCAGCGCGCCAACCAGCATAAACAGCGAACCGAACACTTTATTCAGGGCCTTCATCTGCTTAGGCCCTTTGATCCACGCCGCAATCCGCTGCGCCAGCGTCGCATAGCCAATCATCACAATAATATCGACGATAATGGTGGTAGCCCCGAGCACCACGTACTGCATCACCTGAGGCTGATGCGGCACGATAAACTGCGGGAAGAGGGCGGCCAGAAAGACGATGCTCTTCGGGTTGGTGAGGTTCACAAATACCGCGCGCTTAAACAGACGGCCGCGCCCCTGGCTCACCGCGAGGGTGTTTAAATCCAGCGCACCGGCCGCGCGCCACTGCTGGATGCCGAGCCAAATCAGGTATGCCGCGCCCGCCCACTTCAGCACCTCAAAGGCCAGCACCGAGCGGGAGAAAAGGGTACCCAGACCAATTCCCACCAGCACGATATGAATACCCAGCCCGGTCTGCAAACCGGCAATGGAGGCCGCCGCGCCGCGGTAGCCGTGGCTGATGGAGGTGGTCATGGTATTAATGGCGCCAGAGCCCGGCGAAAGGCTGAGGATGATAGAGGTGAGCAGGTAGGCGAACCACCATTCGAAGGTCATTTGAAACTCCCGGAAGCGCTGTTTTTATGCCACAATACGCTAATGTCGGTTCGTTTTGTGACCCGGCGCGAAAAAACGATATTCCTTGGCTTACGGGGGTGGAAACCCGATGTTTCAGCAGAAAAAGGACTGGGAAACTCGAGAAAACGTATTTGCTGCTTTCTCCATGGGGCCATTGACCGATTTCTGGCGCCAGCGGGAGGAAGATGAGTTTACGGGCGTGGACAATGTGCCTGTACGCTTTGTGCGTTTCCGTGCTGAAGAGAACGACCGGGTTATTGTCGTCTGCCCGGGCAGGATAGAGAGCTACGTCAAATACGCCGAACTGGCCTATGACCTGTTCCACATGGGCTTTGATGTCCTGATCCTCGACCATCGCGGGCAGGGGCTCTCAGGGCGCATGCTGCCGGACACGCACCGTGGCCACGTGGACAACTTCAGCGACTATGTTGAGGATCTTGCCGCCTTCTGGCAGCAGGAGGTGCAGACGGGCCCGTGGCGTAAGCGGTACATCCTTGCCCACTCCATGGGGGGCGCAATCTCTACGCTGTTCTTACAGCGCCATGCGCATCAGTGCGATGCGATTGCCCTTTGCGCGCCGATGTTTGGTATCGTGATGCGTCTGCCGGAGTGGATGGTGCGTCATATTCTCGACTGGGCTGAGGGCCATCAGCGCATTCGTGAAGGCTATGCCATCGGCACCGGACGCTGGCGGGCGCTGCCCTTTGCCATTAACGTGCTGACCCACAGCCGACAGCGCTACCGCCGTAATTTGCGCTTTTATGCCGATGAACCGCGCCTGCGGGTGGGTGGGCCAACCTACCACTGGGTGCGCGAAGGTATTCTCGCCGGGGAGCAGGCGCTCGCCGGAGCGGGGGAAGACGGGACGCCCACTCTGCTGCTGCAGGCGGAAGAGGAGCGGGTGGTGGATAACCGCATGCACGACCGCTTTTGTGAACTGCGCGCCGCCGCCGGTTACCCCTGTGAAGGGGGTCAACCGATGGTCATAAAAGGCGCGTACCATGAGATCCTTTTCGAAAAGGACGCCATGCGCTCAGCCGCACTGTACGCCATCGTCGAGTTTTTCGACCGGCATAACTGATATTCACCAGAGGTTAAATTTTCTTATGTACCAGGTTGTCGCGTCTGATTTAGATGGCACACTGCTCTCCCCCGACCACACCTTATCGCCTTACGCGAAAGAGACCCTGAAACTCCTGACCGCCCGTGGCGTGAACTTCGTCTTCGCCACCGGCCGCCACCACGTGGACGTGGGGCAGATCCGCGATAATCTGGATATCAAAGCCTATATGATCACCTCCAACGGTGCGCGCGTTCATGATACCGATGGCAACCTGATCTTCACCCACAACCTGGATCGCGATATCGCCGTCGATCTCTTTGGCGTGATGCACAACAGCCCGGATATCATCACTAACGTCTATCGCGACGATGAGTGGTTTATGAACCGTCACCGCCCGGACGAGATGCGTTTCTTTAAAGAGGCGGTGTTTAATTACTCCCTCTATGAGCCGGGCCTGCTGGATCCGGAAGGGATCAGCAAAGTCTTCTTCACCTGCGAAAGTCACGAAACGCTGCTGCCGCTGGAGCAGGCGATTAAGGCCCGCTGGGGCGATCGCGTGAACGTGAGCTTCTCGACGCTTACCTGTCTGGAAGTGATGGCGGGCGGGGTCTCCAAAGGCCACGCGCTGGAAGCGGTGGCAAAACGTCTGGGCTTTAGCCTGCAGGAGTGCATCGCTTTTGGTGACGGCATGAACGACGCCGAAATGCTCTCAATGGCGGGTAAAGGCTGCATCATGGAAAACGCCCACCAGCGCCTGAAGGATCTCCACCCGGAGCTGGAAGTTATCGGCACCAATGCCGACAACGCGGTGCCGAAATACCTGCGTAAGCTGTTCCTTGAATAATCTTCATTTGGTTGTTTAACGTTCAGTTGTCAACCAAAGAGTTCGCTACAATGCCTGTCCATCTTTTCAAGAGACAAGCATTGTGGCGCTACTCATCATCACCACTATCCTGTGGGCCTTCTCGTTCAGCCTGATCGGTGAATACCTCGCCGGACACGTCGATAGCTACTTTTCCGTGCTGATGCGCGTGGGGCTGGCGGCGCTGGTGTTCCTGCCGTTTCTGCGCCCGCGTGGGCAGACGCTCAAAACCATCCTGCTGTATATGCTGGTGGGGGCGATGCAGCTCGGCATCATGTATCTGTTCAGCTTCCGGGCCTACGTCTACCTGTCGGTATCGGAGTTCCTGCTCTTTACGGTATTGACGCCGCTCTATATCACCCTGATTTACGACCTGCTCAGCAGACGTCGGCTGCGCTGGGGCTACCTGCTGAGCGCGGCGCTGGCAGTAGTGGGGGCGGCCATTATTCGCTACGACAAGGTCAGCGACCACTTCTGGACCGGGCTGATGTTCGTCCAGCTCGCCAATATCAGCTTTGCCATCGGCATGGTGGGCTATAAGCGCCTGATGGAGACCCGCCCGATGCCGCAGCACAACGCCTTCGCCTGGTTCTATCTGGGGGCGGCGATTGTGGCGGTGGTGGCCTGGTTTATGCTGGGTAATCCGCAGAAGCTGCCCACCACCACGCTGCAGTGGAGCGTGCTGATCTGGCTTGGGGTAGTGGCCTCGGGACTGGGTTATTTTATGTGGAACTACGGCGCCACCCAGGTGGACGCCGGGACGCTGGGCATTATGAACAACGTGCACGTACCTGCCGGGCTGCTGGTGAATCTCGCCATCTGGCAGGAGCAGCCGCACTGGCCGAGCTTTATTGTTGGGGGAGCGGTGATCCTGGCGTCACTGTGGGTACATCGCCGCTGGGTCGCTCCGCGCTCCGCACAAACGGCAGATGATCGCACGCGTGGTTCCGCGCTGAACGAATAAACGCCTCCGTCACCGGCTGACGCTGCTCGCCGTCGCGCACGGCGGCGTACAGCCGACTCCACAGACCTTCGCCCAGGGTTTTGGTTACTACCAGGCCCTGGCGCTCAAAACTCTCGACCACCCAGTGCGGCAGCGCCGCGATACCCATATTTGCCGCCACCATCTGAATCAACAACAAGGTGTTATCCACGCTTTTCAGCTGTGGGCTGATGCCTGCCGGCTGCAGGAAGTGGCGCCAGATATCCAGCCGGATGCGCTGTACCGGATAGATAAGCAGCGTTTCGCTGGCGAGATCTTCCGGGGTGATGCGGGTTTTGCTGGCTAAAGGATGGTCCGGCGCCAGCACCAGGCGCACTTCAAAATCAAACATCGGCGTATAGTGCAGCCCGCTGCGCGGCAGAATATCTGAGGTCATCACCAGGTCCAGCTCACCCTGCTGCAAAGAGGGCTGCGGGTCGAAGGTGACGCCGGATTTAAAGTCCATCTCCACCTGCGGCCACTTCTGGCGGAAGTTCTCAAGCGCCGGGGTCAGCCACTGAATACAGCTGTGACACTCAATGGCGATACGCAGTTTAGTTTGCTGCGGCTCGTTGCAGGACTGGAGGGCGCTGGCGATCTGCGGCAAGACCTGATTAGCCAGCTGAAGCAGGATCTCCCCCTGCGGCGTAAAGCGCAGGGGCTGACTTTTACGCACAAAAAGACGAAAGCCAAGGCGCTGTTCCAGATCGCTGAACTGGTGAGAAAGGGCAGACTGGGTCTGATGCAGCGTGGCCGCCGCCGCCGCCAGAGAACCGCAGTTCCGCAACGCTTGTAGCGTTTTCAGGTGTTTTATCTCGATCATGAAAGTCCTTCACTTCGCCATGAACATATTGCGCTTGAGGAATATACAGTACCTTTACATTATGGAAGTGTAAACATCTGGACGTCTAAATCCTGAAAATTCCATAAGGGGCATATCATGACAATCCGCAGCCACACCCTCGGTTTTCCACGCGTCGGCCTTCGTCGCGAGCTGAAAAAGGCACAAGAGAGCTACTGGGCGGGCAACGCCACCCGTGAGGAGCTGCTGGCGGTAGGGCGCGAGCTGCGCGCCCGCCACTGGCAGCAGCAAAAGCAGGCGGGCATCGATCTGCTGCCGGTGGGCGATTTCGCCTGGTACGACCATGTTCTGACTACCAGCCTGCTGCTTGGAAACGTGCCGGCTCGTCATCAGAACAGCGATGGCTCGGTGGATATCGATACCCTGTTCCGCATCGGCCGGGGCCGGGCACCCACCGGCGAGCCGGCGGCGGCAGCGGAAATGACTAAATGGTTTAACACTAACTACCACTACATGGTGCCGGAGTTCGTCAAAGGCCAGCAGTTCAAACTGACATGGACCCAGCTACTGGATGAAGTGGACGAAGCCCTGGCCCTGGGCCACAAGGTCAAACCTGTCCTGCTGGGGCCGGTGACGTACCTGTGGCTGGGGAAAGTGAAGGGGGAACAGTTTGACCGCCTGAGCCTGCTCAACAACATCCTGCCGGTGTACCAGCAGGTGCTGACTGAGCTGGCGAAGCGCGGCGTCGAGTGGGTACAGATTGACGAGCCGGCGCTGGTGCTCGAGCTGCCACAGGCCTGGCTGGAGGCGTATCAACCGGCTTACGACGCGCTCGCGGGCCAGGTGAAGCTGCTGCTGACAACCTACTTTGAAGGCGTCACGCCAAACCTCGACACCATCACCGCGCTGCCGGTGCAGGGGCTGCACGTGGATCTGGTCTATGGCCAGGATGATGTTTCCGAACTGCACCATCGCCTGCCAGGTGACTGGCTGCTCTCCGCCGGTCTGGTCAATGGCCGCAACGTCTGGCGCGCCGATCTAACGGAAAAATATAAACAAATTAAGGATATCGTCGGTAAACGCGAACTGTGGGTGGCCTCGTCCTGTTCCCTGCTGCACAGCCCCATCGATCTGAGCGTGGAAACCCGTCTGGATGCGGAGGTGAAGAGCTGGTTTGCCTTCGCCCTGCAAAAATGTGAAGAGCTGGCCCTGCTGCGCGACGCGCTAAACAGCGGCGACACGGCGGCGATTAGCGCATGGAGCGCCCCTGTTCAGGCGCGTCGCCACTCTGTCCGGGTACATAATCCGGCAGTGGAAAAGCGCCTGGCGGCCATCACCGCGCAAGACAGCCAGCGCCAGAGCGCTTATGAAGTACGAGCGACAGCCCAGCGCACCCGCTTTAACCTGCCGGCATGGCCCACCACCACTATCGGCTCCTTCCCGCAGACCACCGAAATTCGCGGCCTGCGCCTGGACTTTAAAAAGGGCAATCTGGATGCCAGCCACTACCGCACCGGTATCGCCGAACATATCAAGCAGGCAATCGTTGAGCAGGAGCGCCTGGGGCTGGACGTGCTGGTGCACGGTGAAGCCGAGCGTAACGACATGGTGGAGTACTTTGGTGAACATCTGGAGGGCTTTGTCTTTACCCAAAACGGTTGGGTGCAGAGCTACGGTTCACGCTGCGTGAAGCCGCCGATCGTCATTGGCGACGTAAGCCGCCCGGAGGCGATCACCGTGGAGTGGGCGAAGTATGCCCAGTCTCTGACCGACAAACCGGTGAAGGGGATGCTGACCGGCCCGGTGACCATTCTCTGCTGGTCCTTCCCGCGCGAAGATGTGACCCGCGAAACCATCGCCAAACAGATCGCGCTGGCGCTGCGTGATGAGGTCGCCGATCTGGAAGCCGCAGGCATCGGCATCATCCAGATTGACGAGCCGGCCCTGCGCGAAGGGCTGCCCCTGCGGCGCAGCGACTGGGATGCTTATCTGGCATGGGGCGTGGAGGCGTTTCGCCTCACCGCCGCGGTGGCCAAGGACGAGACCCAGATCCATACCCACATGTGTTACTGCGAATTTAACGACATTATGGAGGCCATCGCGGCGCTGGATGCGGACGTGATCACCATCGAGACCTCGCGTTCTGATATGGAGCTGCTGGAGGCGTTCGAAGCCTTCGACTACCCGAATGAGATCGGACCCGGGGTGTACGACATCCACTCCCCAAACGTGCCCGACGTGGAGTGGATTGAGAGCCTGCTGCAAAAAGCGGCGCAGCGTATCCCGCCGGAGCGGCTGTGGGTGAACCCGGACTGCGGCCTGAAAACCCGCGGCTGGCCGGAGACGCGCGCGGCGCTGGCGAACATGGTGAAAGCCGCGCAGAACCTGCGTCAGGCCTGATGAACCAGAGGCCCGGACAGGCATAGCGCCCCGGGCCCTCGGTTTAACCTTTTTTCGCGCCGTACTGGCTAAACCACGCCAGCATGCGCTGCCAGCCATCTCTGGCCGACTCTTCGTGATAGCTCGGACGGTAATCGGCGTTGAAGGCGTGGCCCGCGTCGGGATAAATCACGATCTCGGCCTCTGCATTGGCGGCGCGCAGGGCGTGGCGCATGGTCTCAACGGTATCCAGCGGAATGCCGGTATCCTGGCCGCCGTACAGCCCCAGCACCGGCGCATTAAGATCGGTGGCGATATCCACCGGATGCTTCGGCGAATTAAGCGTCTTTTCACCCACCAGCTTGCCGTACCAGGCCACCGCGGCCTTCAACTGCGGATTATGCGCGGCATACAGCCAGCTGATGCGCCCACCCCAGCAGAAGCCGGTTATCAGCAGACGATGCGAATCGCCGCCGTTGCGCGCCGCCCAGTTGGCGACATGGTCGAGATCCGCCATCACCTGGGCATCCGGCACTTTGCTCACCAGATTGGCGAACAGGGTGGGGATATCGCTGTAATCATTAGGATCGCCCTGGCGGAAGTAGAGCTCCGGCGCCACGGCCAGATAACCCTCCAGCGCCAGACGGCGGCAGATATCGCGAATATGCTCATGCACGCCAAAGATCTCCTGCACCACAATCACAATCGGCAGGGGACCTTGCGCATCCTTCGGGCGGGCATGATAAGCGGGCATATTATCGCCCTGGGTTGGGATTGAGGTTTCACCGGCGATAATCGCCTGTTCCGGTGTGGTAACAACCGTTGCGGCCTGCGGGCCGGCGGCGGGGGCAAAACCGGTTTTTTCAGTCATGGCATTCTCCGTACCAATAGGTGCTTATAAATATAGACTGCAGGTAATGAATCCACAGTGCCCGAAAGCGGCTATCTTTTGTCCTGAAGCCGCTTATGTATGATTGTTAATGTGATGTATGACTCTTTTTAATGGAAATTTAATGCAAGCATTTTCATTCATGGTGAGGTATGTCACGAAATTCAGGCCGTCGCTTCTGTAGAGTACCGTTTTACTTCTGCTGACAAACCGACCCACAGAGGAGTCACCTATGTCCAAGTCTGATGTTTTTCATCTCGGCCTCACTAAAAATGATTTACAAGGGGCTACGCTCGCTATCGTCCCGGGCGATCCGGAGCGTGTGGAAAAGATCGCCGCGCTGATGGATAAGCCGGTTAAGCTGGCATCCCATCGCGAATTCACCACCTGGCGCGCTGAGCTGGACGGTAAAGCCGTTATCGTCTGCTCCACCGGTATCGGCGGCCCCTCTACCTCCATCGCCGTTGAAGAGCTGGCGCAGCTGGGCATCCGTACGTTCCTGCGTATCGGCACCACCGGCGCTATTCAGCCGCATATCAACGTTGGCGACGTGCTGGTGACTACCGCGTCCGTCCGTCTGGACGGGGCAAGCCTGCACTTTGCGCCGATGGAGTTCCCGGCCGTGGCCGACTTCGCGTGTACCACCGCGCTGGTGGAAGCGGCGAAGTCTGTGGGCGCCACCACCCACGTCGGCGTAACCGCCTCATCCGATACTTTCTATCCGGGCCAGGAGCGTTACGACACCTTCTCCGGCCGCGTGGTAAGCCGCTTTAAAGGCTCGATGGAAGAGTGGCAGTCCATGGGCGTGATGAACTACGAGATGGAATCGGCCACCCTGCTGACCATGTGCGCAAGCCAGGGCCTGCGTGCCGGTATGGTGGCGGGCGTGATCGTTAACCGCACCCAGCAGGAGATCCCGAACGCCGAAACCATGAAGCAGACCGAAAGCCACGCGGTGAAAATCGTGGTGGAAGCGGCGCGTCGTCTTCTCTAAATTTGTCTCTCTCCTACAAAGGCCGATCCGTTCGGCCTTTTTCTTTTGCGTAACCCCTCGCAGAAAACCCTTTCCAGGGTGGACGTTTATACAGCACAATCTTATTTTGTGCCGGTAGTAGCTTGATGCAGGGGACGTTGTGGATATCTCAGTCATTTTTTATGCCGTTGTGGCACTGATGAGTGTGGGGGTGGGTTGGCTTTTTGCCAGCTATCAGCATGCGCAGCAAAAAGCCGACCAGCTGGCGGAACGTGAAGAGATCGTGGCCGAACTTAGCGCCGTCAGGCAACAGGTGGCTCAAAGCGCCCACTGGCGCGATGAGTGCGAGCTGCTGAACAACGAACTGCGCAACCTGCGCGATATCAACACCTCGCTGGAGGCCGATCTTCGCGAAGTGACGACCCGCCTTGAATCCACCCAACTGCATGCGGAAGACAAAATCCGCCAGATGATGAACAGCGAGCAGCGCCTGAGCGAGCAGTTTGAAAACCTCGCGAACCGCATTTTTGAACAGAGTAACCGCCGGGTCGATGAACAGAACCGCCAGAGCCTGCATGGCCTGCTTACCCCCCTGCGGGAACAGTTGGACGGCTTTCGCCGCCAGGTGCAGGACAGCTTTGGCCAGGAGGCGCGGGAGCGCCACACCCTGGCGCATGAGATCCGCAATTTGCAGCAGCTGAATGCGCAGATGGCGCAGGAGGCAATAAACCTCACCCGTGCGCTGAAGGGCGACAACAAAACCCAGGGCAACTGGGGCGAAGTGGTGTTAACCCGCGTGCTGGAGGCCTCTGGCCTGCGCGAGGGCTACGAGTACGAAACCCAGGTCAGCATCGAGACCGACAACCGCGCGCGCATGCAGCCAGACGTTATTGTGCGGTTGCCCCAGGGCAAAGACGTGGTCATCGACGCCAAAATGACGCTGGTGGCCTACGAACGCTATTTCAACGCCGAGGATGAGTACACCCGCGAATCTGCCCTGCAGGAGCACATCGCCTCGGTTCGCAGCCATATCCGCCTGCTGGGGCGTAAAGATTATCAGCAGCTGCCCGGCCTGCGCTCGCTCGACTACGTGCTAATGTTTATACCGGTCGAACCCGCCTTTTTACTGGCGCTCGACCGGCAGCCGGAGCTCATCACCGAGGCGCTGAAAAACAACATTATGCTGGTCAGCCCCACCACGCTGCTGGTGGCGCTGCGCACCATCGCCAACCTGTGGCGTTACGAGCACCAGAGCCGCAACGCCCAGCAGATCGCCGATCGCGCCAGTAAGCTCTACGACAAAATGCGCCTGTTTGTGGACGATATGTCCGCCATCGGCCAGAGCCTGGACCGGGCTCAGGATAATTACCGCCAGGCCATGAAGAAACTGACCTCCGGGCGCGGCAACCTGTTGGCGCAGGCCGAGTCGTTCCGCACCCTGGGCGTGGAGGTGAAGCGCGAGATTAATCCGGAATTGGCGGAGCTCGCTACGTCGCAGGATGAAGAGTATCGCCTGCGCGAAGCGAACGGCGCGCAAAAATCGGTCAGCGAAGACAACGGCTTAGCTGACAATTTAGCAACAGAATCCCCCCTGACGCGCTATTCTCAGGGGGGTTGAATCGTAGGGCAAATCCGCCCAATCTGTTACACTTCTCAAACATTTGATTGATAAGCAGGCTCTAAGATGGTTGAAGATTCACAAGACACGACGCACTTTGGCTTTCAGACCGTCGCCAAAGCGCAAAAGGCTGACATGGTGGCCCACGTATTTCATTCCGTGGCGGCGAAGTACGATGTGATGAATGACCTGATGTCATTTGGCATTCATCGCTTGTGGAAACGCTTCACTATTGATTGCAGCGGCGTACGTCGTGGACAAACGGTGCTGGACCTCGCAGGCGGGACCGGCGACCTGACCGCTAAATTCTCGCGTCTGGTGGGTGAAACTGGCCGTGTGGTACTGGCGGATATCAACGACTCAATGCTGAAAATGGGGCGTGAAAAACTGCGCAACATCGGCGTGGTGGGCAACGTGGAGTATGTGCAGGCAAACGCCGAGGCGCTGCCCTTCCCGGATAACACCTTCGACTGCATTACTATCTCCTTCGGACTGCGTAACGTCACCGATAAAGAGAAAGCGCTGCGCTCCATGTACCGTGTCCTGAAACCGGGCGGCCGTCTGCTGGTGCTTGAGTTTTCCAAACCCGTTATCGAACCCCTGAGCAAAGCGTATGACGCTTACTCTTTCCATATTCTGCCGCGTATTGGCGAAGTGGTTGCCAACGATGCGGACAGCTATCGCTATCTGGCGGAATCCATCCGTATGCACCCCAATCAGGACACCCTGAAGGCGATGATGCAGGACGCGGGCTTCGACAATGTTGATTACTTCAACATGACGGCGGGCGTGGTTGCTCTGCACCGCGGTTATAAGTTCTGAGTGGAGGTGGCGGATGCCTGTTAAACCCTTAATCTCTGCCGGCGTAGAAAACGTACTCAATACCTTTCTGTATCGCTCGCCTGCGCTGAAGGCGGCGCGCCAGCGTCTGAACGGTAAAGTGCTGCGCGTGGTGTTAAAAGAGTTCTCCACGCCACTGGTACTGGTTTTCAGCGAACGTCAGCTTGACGTGCTGGGGGAGTGGGAAGGCGAAGCCGACTGCTCTGTGATTACCCGTATGAGCGTGCTGCCGAAGCTGCGTGACCGCCAGCAGCTCACCGCCCTGATCCGCAGCGGCGAGCTGGAAGTGCAGGGCGATCTGCAGGTGGTGCAAAACTTCGTGGCGTTAACCGATCTGGCGGAGTTCGATCCGGCAGAAATTCTGGCACCCTATACCGGCGATATCGCCGCCGAGAGCATCAGTAAGGTGCTGCGCGGTGGCGCCTCTCTCCTGCAAAAAGGGTTTACACGCCAGCAGCGCTATGTGGCTGATGTGCTGACCGAAGAGTGGCGCATGGCCCCCGGTCCGCTGGAAACGGCATGGTTCGCCGAAGAGACTGCCGCCGTTGAGCGCGCCGTTGAGGCGCTGGCTAAACGGTTAGAAAAACTGGAGGGCAAATGACGCCTGGTGAAATTCGGCGCCTCTACTTTATCATCCGCACTTTTTTAAGCTACGGGCTTGATGAACTGATCCCCCGCCTTCGTATTACACTGCCGCTGCGCCTCTGGCGGCGCACGCTGTTCTGGATGCCAAACCGCCATAAAGATCGCCTGCTGGGCGAACGCCTGCGCCTGGCATTACAGGAGCTTGGGCCGGTCTGGATCAAATTAGGCCAGATGCTCTCAACCCGTCGCGATCTTTTCCCGCCGCAGATAGCCGACCAGCTGGCGCTGCTGCAGGACAAAGTCGCCCCCTTCGATGGCGTGCTGGCAAAGCAGCAAATCGAGAAAGCGATGGGCGATATCCCCATTGAAACCTGGTTTGATGATTTTGACATCCAGCCGCTGGCCTCCGCCTCTATTGCCCAGGTACATACCGCGCGGCTGAAAGAGAACGGTAAAGAGGTGGTCATTAAGGTTATCCGTCCGGATATCCTGCCGATCATCAGAGCCGATATGCGGCTTATCTATCGCCTGGCACGCTGGGTGCCGCGTCTGCTGCCGGATGGCCGCCGCCTGCGCCCGCTGGAAGTGGTGCGCGAATATGAAAAAACCCTTATCGATGAGCTGAACCTGCTGCGCGAATCCGCCAACGCCATTCAGCTGCGCCGTAACTTTGAAAACAGCCCGATGCTTTATGTGCCGGAAGTTTATTCTGACTACTGCAGTCAGGAGATGATGGTAATGGAGCGCATCTACGGCATTCCGGTCTCTGATGTTGCCGCTCTGGAAAAGCAGGGCACCAACATGAAGCTGCTGGCCGAGCGCGGCGTACAGGTCTTCTTTACCCAGGTCTTCCGCGACAGCTTCTTCCATGCCGATATGCACCCGGGCAATATTTTCGTCAGCTATGAGCATCCTGATGATCCGCAATATATCGGCATCGACTGCGGTATCGTTGGCTCGCTGAATAAAGAGGATAAGCGCTACCTGGCCGAGAACTTTATCGCCTTCTTCAACCGCGATTACCGCAAAGTGGCCGAACTGCACGTCGATTCCGGCTGGGTGCCGCCGGACACCAACGTTGAGGAGTTTGAGTTCGCCATCCGTACCGTTTGCGAACCTATCTTCGAGAAACCTCTGGCGGAGATCTCGTTTGGCCACGTGCTGCTGAACCTGTTCAA
>DKMV01000215.1:823-6956 GCA_002469605.1 Leclercia sp. UBA7405 | reverse complement strand
TATTAATATTATATAAAAAGGCCGGGCCTGAACTCAGCTTCCCGCTTTTATAAATATATCTGCAAATAATATTGTCAATAATAACAACATAAACTTTAATTTTTCCGAACAACCTGGTAACGAAATTTAATCAGGCGACGCGTGGGGGTGTAAATAAACTTGTCGATTGATTTTTTGGCAATAATATAGGGAGTTTCTCATTCCGTTTTATTGCAATTGATAATATATAGACAAAGGGCAAAATTTTATTTTTGCCCCCAGATAAGATTGCAGGTTCACATAAATACAGGCATAGAAAGATATAATGATTAGTATTAATACACCGCTGAAGTTGATGGTGCTTACTCTGAGCCTTGTGCTCTCTGGCTGCGTTATTAAGGATCATCACTCCCACGATCATCCTCGTCCGGAGCATCACAATGGGCCTCATCATCCTCCGCATGCCCACGGTTTCGAGGGACACCATAATGACCATCATCATGGCCATCATTGATTTCCTGAAGTAGTCGCTAAGCCGCGATATACCCTGAAGAGGTCTGAACAGGTATTACATGGGAGCGCAGGAGGTGTTCCTGCATAAACAGTGTCTGGCCTGGCTATTGCCATTCGCTATCACCTTCTGTGCGACCTTTCTGATAAAACGCCGGAGGCAGAGAGACACCATATAAACGCCCGATTCTGGGCTATGGTTCTGTAGCATGGCGACAAAATCAGCCTAAGAAAAGCGATTTCCGAGGTAAACCTATGTTTGAAGATAATGAAAAAAAACTCTATATCATTGTTAACCGCATGCTGGATCCGGCGCTGCTTCTGAATGCTACCGCCCATTTAGCGGCGGGGATCATGCGTAAAGAGAGTGATGCACTTTTTCACGACTATCCCAATGATGAAAGCGGTTTAAGCGCTTATTTGAGTCACTACCCGGTAGTGATCCTCCAATCCAAAAACAGTAGTCAGCTCAAATCAACGCTTATCAAATGCCGCGAGGCGGAAATTAACGTCAATTTTTTCACCACCACTATGCTCGGCCCATCAACTGAAGCACAAATTCAGGCAACGAAAGAGGCGAGTATAGATGCTCTGGAGTTTGTGGCCATCGCCCTGTATGGCGACACCGAAACGATGCTGCCTTATACAAAGAAGTTCTCTCTGTTCAGACAGGGCTGAGCTCCGGGCAGGCAGTGGAATCAAGTGATTTCGCCCGTTAAAGGGAGGGACTCCGTCATAAGCCTGCTTAAAGGGTTATGACGGAATGTTATCGCGAGAGATAACGAGGTTTCCTGCTGTTTCAATCCACCCCACAGGTGGGATGGATTGAAAAATTACTCGATATTCTGGATCTGTTCGCGCATCTGCTCGATCAGCACCTTCAGTTCAATGGCGGAGTTCGTGACTTCGGCATTGATAGACTTCGAGGCCAGGGTGTTCGACTCGCGGTTGAACTCCTGCATCATAAAGTCCAGACGGCGGCCAACGGCCTCTTTCTTCTTCAGAATGTTGTAGGTCTCTTTGACGTGCGCTTCCAGACGGTCCAGCTCTTCCGCCACGTCAACGCGCTGGGCCATCAGCACCAGCTCCTGCTCGAGGCGGGTATTTTCCAGCTGTACTTCTGCCTCTTCCAGTTTGGCAACCAGGCGTTCGCGCTGCCACTGCAGCACTTCCGGCATGTGCATGCGCACTTTAGCCACTTCGCCGCTTACCCCTTCCAGGCGCTGTTCAATCATCGCCTTCAGGGCCTGGCCTTCCGTTTCACGGGCCAGGATAAAGTCATCGAGGGTACCGTCCAGCGCGCCGAGAATTTCTGCTGCAATGGCGTCCAGATCCTGTTCCTGAGCGGCCATCACGCCCGGCCAGCGCAGGATATCAACCGGGTTGATCTCCCCTTCATCGCTCTGCATTTTGACCCAGTTCGCCGCATTAACCAGCTGTTTGGCCAGTTTTTCGTTCAGGATCAGCTCTCCCTGCGCGCTGGCATCGGGCTCAAAGCGCAGGCTGCACTCCACTTTACCGCGGGTCAGGCGGGAGCGGATGCGCTCGCGGACTACAGGCTCAAGGCTACGGAACTGCTCCGGCAGACGAAAATACGTTTCCAGATAGCGCTGGTTAACCGAGCGCATTTCCCACGTGGCGCTACCCCATGCACCTTTGATTTCACGGCGGGCGTAGGCGGTCATACTGCGGATCATAGTGGTTCCTGTTTTTAAAGGAGAGATGGGGGGATTATAGCTTTCGGGGCCTTCTCAGGATAGGAATAAGCGGTTTTAATCCGTATAATGCGCAGCCACATTCGTTTCAAGCCGGAGATTCCATCATGCGTCCAGCAGGTCGTAGCGCCAATCAGGTGCGCCCCGTTACCCTGACCCGTAATTACACAAAACACGCTGAAGGTTCCGTGCTTGTTGAGTTTGGTGATACCAAAGTGCTGTGCACTGCCTCCATTGAAGAGGGCGTTCCGCGCTTTCTGAAAGGGCAGGGCCAGGGCTGGATCACCGCTGAATACGGCATGTTGCCGCGTGCAACCCACACCCGTAACGCCCGCGAAGCGGCGAAAGGCAAGCAGGGTGGCCGCACGATGGAAATCCAGCGTCTTATCGCCCGTGCGCTGCGCGCCGCCGTCGATCTGAAGGTGCTGGGTGAATTCACTATTACCCTGGACTGCGACGTTATTCAGGCCGATGGCGGCACCCGTACTGCCTCTATCACCGGCGCCTGCGTGGCGCTGGCCGATGCGCTGAATAAGCTGGTGGCTGCCGGCAAGCTGAAAACCAATCCGCTGAAAGGGATGGTTGCGGCGGTCTCCGTGGGCATTGTGAATGGCGAAGCCCTGTGCGATCTCGAGTATGTCGAAGACTCCGCAGCAGAAACCGATATGAACGTGGTCATGACCGAAGATGGCCGCATTATTGAGGTGCAGGGCACCGCAGAAGGCGAGCCGTTTACCCACGAAGAGCTTCTTACCTTGCTGGCATTGGCCCGAGGGGGAATCGAATCTATCGTAACGACGCAGAAGGCGGCGTTAG
Source organism: Leclercia sp. UBA7405 (assembly GCA_002469605.1). Taxonomy (GTDB): domain Bacteria; phylum Pseudomonadota; class Gammaproteobacteria; order Enterobacterales; family Enterobacteriaceae; genus Enterobacter. The sequence continues at coordinate 3,936 of DKMV01000215.1, read as the reverse complement.
AAAATTGATTTTAAGGGCGACGATGTCGCCCTTTTTTTTGTCTGTAGAAAAGTGAATGAGGAGCAGATCCATGAAAGCATACCAGCGCCAGTTTATTGAATTTGCGCTTAACAAGCAGGTACTGAAGTTTGGCGAGTTTACGCTGAAATCCGGGCGCAAAAGCCCCTATTTCTTCAACGCCGGGCTGTTTAATACCGGGCGCGATCTGGCACTGTTAGGCCGCTTCTATGCCGAAGCGCTGATGGATTCCGGGATTGATTTCGATCTGCTGTTCGGCCCGGCCTACAAGGGCATTCCGATTGCGACCACTACCGCGGTGGCGCTGGCAGAGCACCATGAGCGCGATGTGCCCTACTGCTTTAACCGCAAAGAGGCCAAAACCCATGGCGAAGGCGGCAACCTGGTGGGTAGCGCGCTTGAAGGCCGCATTATGCTGGTGGACGACGTGATCACCGCTGGCACCGCCATTCGTGAATCGATGGAAATTATTCAGGCTAACGGTGCGACCCTTGCCGGGGTCTTGATCTCTCTTGACCGTCAGGAGCGTGGCCGCGGCGAGATCTCGGCGATACAGGAAGTGGAGCGCGATTATGGCTGCAAGGTTATCTCTATCATCACGCTGAAGGATCTCATTGCGTACCTGGAAGAGAAGCCGGAGATGGCAGACCACCTTGCGGCGGTGCGCGCCTACCGGGAAGCCTACGGGGTATAAACACGTCGGGCCTGCGGAGTATGCAGGCCCGTTAAGTGGCGCTGCCGTTTAACGCAGCTGGGCGGCAACTAACGGCCAGCGGGCGTCGAAATCTTCCGTTGGGCGGTATTTAAACTCACTGCGCACGAAGCGGGAGAGCATCCCTTCGCAGAATGCCAGCAGCTGGCTTGCCAGCAGGGTTTCATCGATGCTGTAACCCTCGCCTTCACGCATTCGCTTTTCACGCAGTACCTGGCGCAACTGGGCTTCGATACGTTCGAAAAGCTGGTTAATGCGCCCCTGCAGTCGGTCCTGCTCAAACATCAGCGCGTGGCCAGTCAGAATACGGGTAAGCCCTGGATTGCGTTCACCAAATCCCAGAATTAATAAGACAATCAGGCGCAGACGCGCGGTAGTGTCTTTCTCATCTTTCAGAATCAGGTTGATGCGCGTGATCAGGCTGTCTTCGATAAACTCGATCAGGCTGTCGAACATGCGCGTCTTGCTGGGAAAATGACGGTACAGCGCCGCTTCGGAGACGCCCACAGAGGCAGCTAGCTTAGCGGTGGTGATGCGTTGACTGCCATCGCTGGATTCAAGCATCAGAGCCAGAGACTGAAGTATTTCTTCGCGACGATTCCTTTTCGCAGTTTGTTTTTCTGCCATGTTACAAAATACCCCTGAAAATAAGCGCTTGTCAGGCTGGCATCCACACAGCGACCGCAAACGGGCGTTTGCGGTTTGTTATTACATTATGGCGCTGTGAAATGCGTAGAGTGCGGGCGTTTATTTACGCCCTGAATGGCCGAAGCCGCCTTCGCCACGGTCGGTGGCATCAAAGTCTACCACCAGGTTAAATTCTGCTTGTACTACCGGGACAAAGACCATCTGCGCGATGCGTTCGCCCGGTTCGATGGTAAAGCTGTCCTGACCGCGGTTCCAGACGGAAACCATCAGCTGGCCCTGGTAGTCGGAATCAATAAGCCCGACCAGGTTGCCCAGCACGACGCCGTGTTTATGCCCAAGGCCAGAGCGCGGCAGAATAACCGCCGCCAGTGACGGATCGGCAATATGGATTGCCAGGCCGGTCGGCAGCAGGGTAGTGGCGCCCGGAGCCAACTCTACGGCATCGTCAAGACAGGCACGCAGGTCAAGACCGGCAGAGCCGGAGGTGGCGTAAGTCGGCAGCGGGAATTGCTGGCCAACGCGCGGGTCCAGAATCTTAACGTCGATTTTTTTCATCATAACGGGTAACGATCTCGTCCAGTAATTGTTGGCCAAGGAGCGCCTTACGCTCAAGCGGTAAGCGTTTCTCTCCATCCTGCCAGAATAAATGCAGTGCGTTGCTGTCGCTGTTAAATCCCTGGGTGGCCAGCGATACGTCATTCGCGCAAATTAAATCGAGGTTTTTGCGGGTACGTTTTTGCCGGGCGTATTCTTCCACATTATTCGTTTCGGCGGCAAACCCAACAACGTAAGGGCGATTAATTTTTAACGCCCCGACGCCTGCGACGATATCCGGGTTTTTGACCATTTTTAGCGTAATTTCATCGCCTTGCTTTTTAATTTTCTGTTCAGAAACATCAGCTGCGCGATAGTCGGCCACGGCAGCACAGCCGATAAAAATGTGCTGCTGTTGCACCTGTGCCTGGACGGCGGCTTCCATTTCGAGCGCGGTGGTCACATCAATGCGCTGTACATGCGGCGGCGTCGGCAGGGAGACCGGCCCGCTGACCAGGGTGACCTTTGCGCCACGCTGCGCGGCAGCGGCGGCAATAGCGAAGCCCATCTTACCCGAGCTCTTATTGGTGACGTAGCGAACCGGATCCATGGGCTCACGCGTCGGGCCGGCAGTAATCATGATGTTGAGATGTTGCAGATCGTTGACAGGCGAGAAATGGTCTGCGGCTAACTCCACAATGGCGAGCGGATCGAGCATGCGGCCAGGGCCGATATCGCCACAGGCCTGGCTCCCGCTGTCCGGACCCCAGATCAGCAGGCCGCGTGAGGCCAGGGTCCCGAGATTATGTTGGGTGGCGGCGTTACGATACATCTGCTGGTTCATGGCGGGGACCACGGCGACGGGGGCAGGGGTCGCCAGACAGATGGTCGACACCAGGTCGTTAGCCATACCCGCCGCAACGCGGGCGATTAAATCTGCCGTGGCCGGGGCCAGAATCACGAGATCGGCCCATTTGCCCAGCTCGATGTGGCCCATAGCGGCCTCTGCGGCCGGGTCAAGCAGGCTATCGGAGACCGGGAAGCCAGAGACGGCCTGCAAGCTCAGCGGCGTAATAAAGGCTTTACCGCCTTCGGTGATCGCGACCCGCACTTCAGCCCCACGCTCGCGCAAACGGCGCACCAGCTCCGGCGCTTTGTAGGCAGCGATACCGCCGCTGATGCCAAGAACGATTTTTTTACC
>DKMV01000215.1:0-660 GCA_002469605.1 Leclercia sp. UBA7405 | reverse complement strand
ATTTTTTTACCGGCCAGGCTCTTCATGATTCTTTCCTACCAGGTTCACCACAGAGGCGGGCATTTTATCACAATCCGAAAAGCATCGTGCTGTTGTCCCCCGATTCACTTTGCGAGGCGCTACGCAAGACGAAATATTGCAGGTCGAGAGGCGCGGGGCCTTGTGGCAGCATAGCTTCGTAACTAAGGAGAGACAGGTATGGATACATTGCACCCAAAGCTGCCGCGGGAAAAGCTGATGAGCGAGGGGGTAGCGGCCTTAACGGATACGGAGCTGCTGGCGCTGTTTTTGCGTACCGGCACCCGGGGTAAAGACGTCTTTACCCTCGCCCGGGAGCTTCTGCAGCATTTTGGTTCGCTGTACAGGCTGTTATCTGCAGAGCTCGATGAGTTCAGGCAGATAGAGGGCATCGGTATCGCGAAATATACTCAGCTCAAAGGGATTGCCGAGCTGGCCCGGCGCTATTACAGCTCCCGCATTCAGGAGGATAACCCGCTACTCAGCCCAGACATGACCCGGGAATTTCTGCAAAGCCAGCTGGCGGAAGAGGAGCGCGAGATCTTTATGGTGATCTTTCTGGATAATCAGCACCATGTCCTGCAACACAGCCGTATGTTTTCCGGCACCCTGAACCATGTGGAAGTGCATCCCCGGGAAATT
>DKMV01000213.1 GCA_002469605.1 Leclercia sp. UBA7405 | reverse complement strand
CCCCAGGTGCGATTGCTGCTGGCGCTGGCGCCGGGGCGCTCATCCGTGCCCAGATAGTCGGCCAGCCCCTGCAGCCAGACCTGCGTCTGCTCTGTCTCTAGCTCCCGGCCGGAGAGCTTCGGCGCCATGGCGTCATACAGGCGCGAGGGCTGGCGCAGAAGATAGCTGCTGGCGTCGGCGAAGACCTGGCCGCCAATCCGCCGCTCAACTCCGCCCAGGCTTCCCTCATCGATGGCGCGCTGTAAATAGTAGTTATAGGCGGTATAGCGCCCGGCGAGGGGCGAATCCTGCAGGGCATTGAGCAGCGCCGCCCCCTGTGCCGCATTGCCGCGCAGGCCCGCTTCGCCGGGCAGCGTCTGGTAGCGCACCATCTTGCCGCGCAGAACGTAAATAGTTGCCTGATCGAGCCCCAGACCAGACTTCAAATAGTTATCCATCGAGCCATAGCTGCTGACCACCTGATCCAGCCCGGCCTGCAGCCAGCTGCCTCGTACGCCCATCAGGGCCGCATAGGTATCGCGCATCGATTCCGGCAGATAAGCCAGGGTGGCGTTGACGCGGTCGGCGGTGTAATCGTTGGTCGCCAGATAGTTGGCCATGATATCCCCATCGCTAACGCCCGCGATGGTCTGCAGTACGGCACTGACCCAGCCGGTACGATCCTTGCCTGCCGTACAGTGGAACAGCGCTGCATCATCGGCGGCGGCCAGTTCACGAAATACCTCGCCCAGCCCCTGACGCGCGTAATCGCTGGTGACAAAGCTGCGTTCCCCTTCCTCCATCATGGTATCGACATCGCTGACGTTCATTTTGCTGATATCGATAACGAAGGCGCCGTTATTGCCGATCAAATCGACCGCCACGTACCGGCTACCGGCCGGCAGAGTATCCGCCTGGGCCGCGATTTCGGCTGGCGATCGTAGGTCTACCACGGTGCTGATATTGAGGCTATTCAGGGTGGCCAGGTCGCTGCCTGCCGGGGTAAGCGCGTTGGAGCGGTAGAAGACGCCTGCACGCATGACGCCGTCATGGGTGGTGGTATAGGCGGTGGTGAGACCGGCGATATCGCGAAAATTATCGATGCCCGTGAGACGCGGGGTATTCAGGGGCGTCTCTTCCGCCTGAACGGCGAGGCTGGTGACCATGACGAATGCTGCTAGGGGACGTAAGGACGATTTCAAAACATAACTCCTTGCCTGATAAGGTAAACAGGCGCGGAGTATATGAATCGATTGTTAAATAATTGTGACTTTAATGTGTATCCAGAAAATAATTTTATTAGATATTACAGCGGCTTAACAGGTCATAAAGCTGAGTTAAATGCTATCTCAGCAGCCTGCCGCGATAAAATCGCCGTCTGCGCTGATGGGGATGGTCGTTAAAAAGAGCACGGCGGCAAACAGAATAAGCACCACGCCCCCGGCGATTTTTGCCGTCGGCACCAGCCAGCGCATGGATGAACTGCCGCCAAAGAGCGCCACCGTGCGTTCGCGGGCGTAACGCACCGCCAGCGACAGCCCCATAATTGAGAGCGCCGTGCCGAGCGACATGGTCATCACCGCCGCTATCCCCCAGCTGACGATGCCCAGCGCGTTCGAAAATAGCAGGATCATGATTGCGCCGCTGCAGGGGCGGGCGCCAATCGCCAGAATCACCCCCAGACGCGTTTTCCAGTCGCCCTGCGCCATATCTGCCCCCACGCCGTGGTGGCCGCAGCCGCACTGCGCGTCGTGCTGATGAAGTGGACTGATGGCAGAGATGGCCATGGTGCGCGGGCGCAGGCTTTTGAACGCCTGATAAATGATAAAGGCGCCAAAGGCACCGATTAGCAGGGCGCTGATTTTCTCTACATACCAGCGGCTGGTGCTGAGATCCCCCGAAGCAAGGTTAAAGCCCACGGCGAGGATAAAGACGAACAGGATGGCGCTGACCCCCTGCATAAGGCTGCCCATAAAGGGCACCACGCGGGCAGCGACCTGGCTCTCTTTATTGGTGCTCAGATAGGTGGTGACGATAAATTTGCCATGCCCGGGACCAATAGCATGCAGTACCCCGTAGAAGAAGGAGCCCGTCAGCAGCCAGAGCCCACCGCTGTACTGGTGATTGTTGAGCTGCAGCAGATACATCACCAGATAGCGATGGAGCGTAATTTGCGAGGCAAGGCACCACTGAATAAACGCGCCCCAGTGGGCGTGCAGGGTGAGGCCGGTAAAGAGCACGATCAGGGCTATCAGCCCTGCGGTGGGTAAACGCCAGTCTCGGGTTAGCGACGGTGTGGTCATCATGGTGCCTGCGGGAGTGGAAACGAAGGAAGTATAGCGCTTTTGTGCTTTGCGCGGCTCGTCGGGGAGAGAAGAAAAGGGGAAATAGTTAAGGCGAATAATCGCACTTAGTTCGATGAGGAGTCCGGCTCGCAGAAAGCAAAAAACCAGCCCGTAGGCTGGTTTCTTTAAATTGGTGGTGCCCGGACTCAGAAGCATATCCACGATCAACACACTGTTTACCATTGGGAGTTAACATAACCTCTGCATTTTTCCACCCCACATTTCTGTATTTTGCCCCGTAACGTTGCTGTGGGAATTAGCTGTTCATATTTCAGCCTGAACTCATAGCGCACAAATTTCAGTATTTTCCTGATAATGAAGAAAAGTAACTGAATAAAATTGTGATAAAAATCACAAAGTAAGGCAGGCTACTGGAGAAAAAATCCACAACGGAGAATTATCTTAGTCTTTACGCCTTAATAAGCATTCTTGAAGGTTCTGTTACATGGAAGAAAACACAAGGCAGCGTACGGAAAATTATATTTCAGCAAAAAACCAGCATCCTGCCTGGATACTTCTTGCCACCCGCCGTTCCCCCTTGGTACTGAGTTGCCTGAAAACGCTGTTTGAAAAATCCCATGATGGTATTCCCCTTGAGGAGGCGATTCAGTCTCTTTCCAGCATTCTTGTCGATCATGCGAGTCAGGAACAATATGACATTAATCACGACAATCCATCTCTTCAGGCCAGTCGTGAACTACGGGAATGGATTAAACGCCGTTTAATTGTCGAACGGGATGGACGCATCTTCGCCACCGATGCGCTGGAGGTCGCGATTACGTTTGTTGAGTCGTTGGATAATCGTTTCATGACCTCTACGGCTTCTCGTTTATCCACTGTACAACGAGAAATTGAAAATTTGGAAACCCGGCTTAATCCTAATCCGGCAAACCGTGCTTCAAGCTTACGTCGTCGTATTGCCGAACTGCAACGCGAGTTACAAGAGGCGGAAGCAGGACATATTGACGTGCTGGAAGCGCATCAGGCGGTTGAAAATATTCGTGAGGTCTTCCATCTGGCTTCCAGCCTGCGGGCTGACTTTCGTCGCGTTGAAGACTCCTGGCGCGAGGCCGACCGCGCGCTTCGCCAATCCATTATTGGTGAGCAGTATCATCGCGGCGATATCGTGGATCGCCTGCTCAACGATCAGGACGCGCTGCTTAATACGCCTGAAGGAAGAGTTTTTGACAGTTTTCAGCAACAACTACGCCAGTCTGCTGAGTTGACGGCAATGAGCGAGCGGCTGCGCGTCATCCTTAGCCATCCTTCTGCTTCTGATGCGCTTAATCGCCTACAGCGTCAAGATTTGCGCTGGCTGGTTAAACGCCTGGTCGATGAATCGCAAACCGTACTCCAGGCTCGCGCCCGGAGCGAGCGCGATGTCCGGGGTTTTATGAAAACCGGTCTTGCTGCCGAACATCACCGTGTTGGTCATCTGCTTAACGAATTTCTGAATCTGGCGTTAAAGCTCGACTGGCAACGTCAGACGATCCGTAAACAAGAGGTTCCACTCCCCGCCGTTGGCGTAGCGGTAACAGGCATTCCTGCAATTGAACGCTTACGTTTTATTGAACGCTTACGTTTTAAAGAAGTGGATGATGAAGCGGAGCAGACGTTGGATCTTAGTAACCACGCCGCTGATTTAACCCAGATTGGCGATGATTTCTGGGATGCTTTCAACGGTCTCGATCGTGAGGCGTTAATCCTGCAAACGTTGCAGGTTCTGGCAAAAGAAAATCGTCCTGTTGGTCTGGCTGAACTGGCGGCGTTGTTGCCCCCGGCTCACGATCTCGAAACATTCGCCGTCTGGATTGGCATGTCGAGAGAAGCGGGTATTGAGGTTATCGATTCACAACGCGAATTTGCTGAACTTATTGATGGAGAAGGTCGCCGCTGGCGATTTAATCTGCCCACTATCGGTCTGGAAAGTCAGGCATTAAGGGATATTAATTGGGAGTAACAGGCATGGCGGGCTTTTTTGACAAACTGATTAACCGGAGTGTTACGTCAAATGCAGGCAGTGAGCCAGAACCATCGGACGAAGACGTTACCGATGAGTCGGTTGAAGACAGTGCGGCCAGTAGCGAAACGCGAACGCTGAAAAAAATACGCGAAGCGACTCAGGAATTGCTCAAATACGGCCTGCTGGAAGAGGCCAGTAAACCCAATCTGTACCGCGTAGTACTTACCCATCCTGAAGAGGTCACCCGCATTCTGGAACCTCTCGATCTGGATATCGGCATTGATGAGATCCGCGGTCTGTTGTATGTCAAAGTCAGGCTTGATGAAACGCCAGAACAGGATGAATGGTCGCATCCTCTGGTGAGACGGCAGCGGCTTAACCTGGAACAATCATTATTAGTTGCCATATTGCGCCAGCATTTTGTTGCATGGGAGCAGGAAAGCGGAACCGGCGCCAGTCAGGCGCAGATCGCTATCGACGATCTCCTCCCTCAGCTCCAGGTTTACCTTGGCGATCCGGGGAGTGAATCAAAAGAACGCACCCGGTTGCATACCTTGTTGGATCAATTAAAGGGGCATGGGCTGTTTACGTCTCCGGATGCGCATGAGCGGATCGT
>DKMV01000326.1:1154-3675 GCA_002469605.1 Leclercia sp. UBA7405 | reverse complement strand
TGGCAAGCACAACGATCTGGAAAACGTCGGCTATACCGCACGTCACCATACTTTCTTTGAAATGCTGGGCAACTTCAGCTTCGGCGACTATTTCAAGAAAGAGGCGATTGCTTATGCCTGGGAACTGCTGACGGGAGAAACCTGGTTCGCTCTGCCGAAAGAGCGTCTGTGGGTTACCGTATATGAGACCGATGACGAAGCCTACGACATCTGGGCCAACGATATCGGCGTACCGCGCGAGCGCATTATCCGTATCGGCGACAACAAAGGCAGCGCTTACGCCTCTGACAACTTCTGGCAGATGGGCGATACCGGCCCTTGCGGCCCGTGCACCGAGATCTTCTACGATCACGGCGACCACATCTGGGGCGGCCCTCCGGGCAGCGCTGAAGAAGATGGCGATCGCTACATTGAGATCTGGAACATCGTCTTCATGCAGTTCAACCGTCAGGTCGACGGTACCATGGAGCCGCTGCCGAAGCCGTCTGTTGATACCGGTATGGGTCTGGAGCGTATTGCGGCCGTACTGCAACACGTCAACTCTAACTATGACATCGATCTGTTCAGCACCCTGATCAAGGCCGTTGCCGAAGTTACCGGCGCGACCGACCTGAGCAACAAATCCCTGCGCGTTATCGCTGACCACATCCGCTCCTGCGCCTTCCTGATTGCCGACGGCGTGATCCCGTCGAATGAAAACCGCGGCTATGTGCTGCGCCGTATCATTCGTCGCGCCATCCGTCACGGCAACATGCTGGGCGCGAAAGAGACCTTCTTCTACAAGCTGGTTGGTCCGCTGGTTGAGGTGATGGGCGCTGCGGGTGAAGAGCTGAAACGCCAGCAGTCGCAGGTTGAACAGGTTCTGAAAACTGAAGAGGAGCAGTTTGCCCGCACGCTGGAGCGTGGCCTGGCGCTGCTGGATGATGAGCTGGCAAAACTTTCCGGCGACACCCTGGATGGCGAAACGGCTTTCCGCCTGTACGACACCTACGGTTTCCCGGTTGACCTGACGGCTGACGTCTGCCGTGAGCGCAATATTAAAGTAGACGAAGCCGGCTTTGAAGCCGCCATGGAAGAGCAGCGCCGTCGTGCGCGTGAGTCCAGCGGTTTTGGCGCCGACTATAACGCTATGATCCGCGTGGACAGCGCCTCTGAATTCCAGGGGTACGACCATCTCGAGCTGAACGGCACTGTTACCGCGCTCTTTGTTGACGGTAAAGCCGTAGACAGCATCAGCGCAGGCCAGGAAGCGGTCGTGGTACTGGATAAAACCGCTTTCTATGCGGAGTCCGGCGGCCAGGTGGGCGATAAAGGTGAGCTGAAAGGCAACGGCTTTAGCTTCACCGTAAACGACACGCAGAAGTACGGTCAGGCGATCGGTCACATGGGTAAACTCACTTCCGGCTCGCTGAAAGTGGGTGAGGGCGTGCAGGCGGTGGTAGACGAGGCTCGCCGTGCGCGCATTCGCCTGAACCACTCTGCCACCCACCTGATGCACGCGGCGCTGCGTGAAGTGCTGGGCACTCACGTTGCGCAGAAAGGCTCTCTGGTTAATGACAAAGTGCTGCGTTTCGACTTCTCTCATTTCGAAGCGATGAAGCCGTCTGAAATCCGTGCGGTAGAAGATCTGGTCAACGCTCAGATCCGTCGTAACCTGCCAATCGAAACCAATATCATGGATCTTGAGGCGGCGAAGCAGAAGGGCGCTATGGCGCTGTTCGGCGAGAAATATGACGATCGTGTTCGCGTTCTGAGCATGGGCGATTTCTCCACCGAACTGTGCGGCGGTACCCACGCCTCGCGCACCGGTGATATTGGTCTGTTCCGCATTGTTTCCGAATCTGGTACTGCTGCCGGCGTGCGTCGTATCGAAGCGGTTACCGGCGAAGGCGCGCTCGCCAGCCTGCATGCAGAGAGCGATCAGCTGCACGATATCGCTCAGCTGTTGAAGGGTGATAGCCAGAATCTCGGCGAGAAAGTGCGCTCCGTTATCGAGCGTACCCGTATGCTTGAAAAAGAGCTGCAGCAGCTTAAAGAGCAGGCCGCAGCACAGGAGAGCGCAAGCCTTTCCAGCAAAGCGGTTGAGATCAAAGGTATTAAACTGTTAGTCAGCGAGCTGGCAGGGGTTGAACCTAAGATGCTTCGTACCATGGTCGATGATCTGAAGAACCAGCTTGGTTCTGCCGTTATCGTTCTGGCGACAGTAGCCGAAGGTAAGGTTTCTCTGATTGCGGGCGTATCGAAAGACGTGACCGACCGCGTGAAAGCAGGGGAGCTGATTGGTATGGTCGCCCAGCAGGTGGGTGGCAAAGGGGGCGGTCGTCCGGATATGGCGCAGGCCGGCGGTACGGATGCGGCGGCTCTCCCTGCGGCTTTAGGCAGTGTTGAAAGCTGGGTAAGTGCTAAACTGTAATAATTACAAAGCGTAACAGGCGCCATAACCTTCGTGTTATGGCGTACATCACTCTACGCTATCGATAATGATAAAGTCAGGTTGAGTTTGTGTATATCGGCTAAACTT
>DKMV01000326.1:0-886 GCA_002469605.1 Leclercia sp. UBA7405 | reverse complement strand
TCTGACTCGTCGAGTTGGTGAGACCCTCATGATTGGGGATGAGGTCACTGTGACAGTTTTAGGGGTAAAGGGTAACCAGGTTCGTATTGGCGTCAACGCCCCGAAAGAGGTCTCTGTTCACCGTGAAGAGATCTACCAGCGTATCCAGGCTGAAAAATCCCAGCAGTCCAGTTTCTGATATTATCGCGTCTCGCCGTCAGGCGAGACGCAACCCTCCTGCTATTCTTCCTGTTAAAAGTTACCCTTCGATTTCAATCGCGTTATTTTTGACCATCTGCACACGCTTAACTTTTGTAATTCGCGCTTTTCAGTAGGGCGAATCTTGCATAGATGCCGCTAAAATCCGTTTATAAAACACTCTCTTTGCGGCTTTTACATGCGAATTGCCTGTGATTTGTGCAAACGAAAAAAGTACATGGAAAATTGTTTGACTTATAAGTCCCAGAAAGTAATATATGCGCCACGCAGCGACGAGAAGCTCTTAACGAGTTACTCGAAGCACTCGAAAGAGGCGTTGTGTGGTGAGGTGGCCGAGAGGCTGAAGGCGCTCCCCTGCTAAGGGAGTATGCGGTCAAAAGCTGCATCCGGGGTTCGAATCCCCGCCTCACCGCCATTTTGCATCCGTAGCTCAGCTGGATAGAGTACTCGGCTACGAACCGAGCGGTCGGAGGTTCGAATCCTCCCGGATGCACCATCTTTACTGGTAACGCTTTCGAAGCGGTACCGATATCAGCAGTAAAGCAGTAATTCCCGATGCATCCGTAGCTCAGCTGGATAGAGTACTCGGCTACGAACCGAGCGGTCGGAGGTTCGAATCCTCCCGGATGCACCATCTTTTCTGATCTCGCTTTCAAAGCGGTATCGGATATCAGCAGTAACGCAGTAA
>DKMV01000179.1:787-4763 GCA_002469605.1 Leclercia sp. UBA7405 | reverse complement strand
CCATATGAACGTGCTGCTGGCAGAAGCCAAAGTGCCTTACGACATCGTGCTGGAGATGGACGAAATCAACGATGATTTCGCCGATACCGACACCGTGCTGGTTATCGGTGCCAACGACACCGTTAACCCGGCGGCGCAGGACGATCCTAAGAGCCCGATCGCCGGGATGCCAGTTCTGGAAGTGTGGAAGGCGCAGAACGTTATCGTCTTTAAACGCTCCATGAACACCGGCTACGCCGGGGTACAAAACCCGCTGTTCTTCAAAGAGAACACCCACATGCTGTTTGGCGATGCCAAAGCCAGCGTGGATGCGATCCTCAAGGCGCTGTAAGCCTTCCTGAGGTTAACTCAACAAACCGCCCACCAGGGCGGTTTTCTTATTTCTGCGGTCAATGCATTCCCTCTGTCTATACTTTTACTTTTCTGTAAAGCGAGGAGAGATAATGCAGTTTTTGTCGCACTTCGATGTTCTGGCGCTAATGATGACTCCTAAATTCTGGATCGGCTTTGGCACGGTGGTGGTGGTAACGCTGCTGGTTTACTGGCTGCTAAAGCGCCTCATTACCTTTGTTCACAAGGGGATCACCAGCTGGGGTGATAAACATCCTGCCACCCACCGCATGCATTTAATTCTCACCGAGATGCTGAACAGAACCAGCCGGATACTGCTGTTCATCGTCGCTTTTCTCTTCAGTCTGCGCTTTATCGAGCTGCCGGACCGCCTGTACGGCACCCTGAGCCACGCCTGGTTCCTTGTGCTGGCGATTCAGGTGGCGCTGTGGATGGATCAAGGAGTGGTGTCGTGGTTACGCCATGTGATGCTGGCGCCCGGCAGCCACAAAAACCCGGTTACCCTGGTGATTACCGGGCTGATTCTGCGCGCCATCGTCTGGTCAGTGATGCTGCTCTCTATTCTTGCCAACGCGGGCGTGAACATCACGGCGCTGGTGGCGAGCCTGGGAGTAGGGGGGATAGCCATCGCGCTGGCGGTACAAACCATCCTGAGCGACGTCTTTGCCTCGCTCTCAATTGGTTTTGATAAGCCCTTTGAAATCGGTGATTTCGTGGTGTTCAACGACGTCGCCGGTACGGTAGAGCATATCGGTCTGAAAACCACCCGTATTCGCAGCCTGAGCGGGGAGCAGATTGTCTGCGGCAACGCCATTCTGCTGCAGCAGACCCTGCATAACTACAAGCGGATGCAGACGCGCCGTATCGTCTTCACCTTTGGGGTGGCCAGCGATACGCCGCCGGAAAAACTGCGGGTGATTGGCGACAATGTTAAAAAGATCATCACCGATGTGGGCGAAACCCGCTTTGACCGTGCCCATCTGCTGGGGTTTGATACCGACCGTCTGACCTACGAGGTGGTGCATATCGTGAATACGGCGGACTACAACAAATATATGGATATCCAGCAGGAGATAAATATCCGTATTCTGGAGAGCCTCAATCAGGAAGGGGTTAAGCTGGCGCTGCCAAGCATGGTGCTGCATGCGCCCTGGATGAAAAAAGGCGAGGGTGCGCAGCGCGCGCCGCAGCCGGCAACCGAGAGCTAAAAAAAAGCCCGCCGTCATGGCGGGCTTTTTGATGGTTAATCGTCTTCGTCGTCGTCCAGCTCGACCGGGGTCTGGTACTGATCCGGCTTGATGACCAACAGATCGCAGCGCAGATGGTCAATCACCTGCTCGGCGGTATTACCAAGGAAGGCCGCTGAAATACCGGTGCGGCCAATGGTGCCTAACACCACAATCCCGGCCTGCAAATGCTCTGACAGGTCAGGAATTACCTCTTCCGGTAATCCTTTCTCGACGTGGGTCCGTTTTTCATCAATGCCGTATTTCTGGCGCAGCGCTTTCATCGCCAGCAGGTGCTGGCCGCGAATCGCATCGTTATAGACGCTGGGATCGAACTCTGGCAGCTCAATGGCGATATTGATAGGGGTAATCGGATAGGCCCCAACCAGGTGGACTTCAGTATGGTTAACCTGTTCCGCCAGCTGGATAGTCTCTTTCACCAGCTTTTCGTTGAGCGAGTTGTGGTAATCCTCTTCGCTGGCGAGGTTTACCGCCACAACCGCTTTGCCGCCTTCCGGCCACGGCTGGTCTTTAACCATCCATACCGGACACGGACATTTGCGCAGCAGATGCCAGTCGGTAGGGGTAAAGATCACCGCTTCGAGTTTGTCGTGCTGGTGGGCCATCTTCAGCAGCAGGTCGTGCCCGCCGCTGACCACTTCCTGGATAATGGCTTCGAAGGGGCGGTTATGCCACACCACTTTAATATCAATGGGCACACCCGCTTCAAGGTAGAACTTCGCCTGCTCGCGGATCCACGCGGTACGCTGGCTGATGACGCCCTGGCGCATCGCGGTGCGCTCATCAGGGGACAGAAGGGTGGTCATTTCGTAAGAGAAGTCGTAGATCGGCAAAAACGCCTTAATTCTCCCACCAATCCGTTGATGTAAATAGACAGCTCTTCGTAACGCCGGTTGATCGTCCTGATTAGGATCGATGGCCACCAGCATGTTTTGATACTTTGCCATACAGGTCTCCTTACAACTGTCACCACAGTCTGTAAGTAAAAGAGTAACCTATATATGTTAAATGAAACAGGGGGGAAGTTTTGTCAGATCAATAAATCAGAAAAATATTCCGAATTTTTAACCTGACGGTGTCCGGCGACTGCACATCTGGGCGAAGGGGGAATTGACGCCTGGTAACCGGGCAAAATTTTGTCCCCTGCCTGAATAAAAGCGTCACGTTATTAATAGCCTGACACTATGTGGCTACCGGCTCGCTCGATAAAAGAATAAACGCCACTTATAATTTTAGAGCAGCAAAATGCTGCCTACCCTACTGGAGTTCCACATGAAATCCATACTGAGCGTCAATAAAGAGCAGCCTAAGCAGCCGCAGAAAATGCCTGACAATAATCAGGGCAAACAAAAACCGAGCAAAAGCAAATAGCTCACCTTACTGACGTTTGACGGAGGCTTTATGGCTGATCGTCCTGACTTGATCGATCCCCTTCCAGATGATGAAACCATTCCCGGTGATGATGTTCCTGACGTGAACGATCCACTGCTTCCGGACGATCCGGAAGATGACGAAAGACCTTTATAATCGGGTTGATAGCAAAACCGCCTTCGGGCGGTTTTTTGCGCCAGATCGATAAGCGTGTGCTTTACCGATCTGGCGTTGAGGAGGAGGCAGGATCAGGCAACGTTGCGGGCGTGTCCGGCAAGTACGGCCAGGGCTTCGCCATCTTCAATGGTGATATATTTCCCTTTTACTGCCAGCATGCCGCTTTTCTGGAAACGTCCCAGCAGACGGCTGATGGTTTCAACGGTCAGACCCAGGTAGTTACCAATATCGCCACGGGTCATCGTCAGACGGAACTCACGCGGTGAGAAACCGCGCTCGGCAAAGCGGCGGGAGAGATTATAGATAAAGGCCGCCAGGCGCTCTTCTGCATTCTTTTTGGAAAGCAGCAGGATCATATCCTGGTCACCTTTAATCTCACCGCTCATCAGACGCATCATCTGCTGGCGCAGATTAGGCATTTTGCCAGACAGATCGTCGAGGGTTTCGAACGGGATCTCGCAAACCATAGAGGTTTCCAGCGCCTGCGCGAAGCTCGGGTGGTGGCCGCTGCCGATGGCGTCAAAGCCCACCAGATCCCCCGCCAGGTGGAAGCCGGTGATCTGCTCGTCGCCCTGTTCGGTGATGGTGTAGCTCTTGATGGTGCCGGAACGGATGGCGTAGAGCGATTTCAGTTCGTCGCCCGCCTTAAAAAGCGTTTGTCCTTTCTGAATAGGCTTTTTGCGCTCGATGATGTTATCTAGCTGATCGAGTTCATGCTCATTCAGAGTAAACGGGATACAGAGCTGGCTGATACTGCAATCCTGACAATGGATAGCACAACCGCCAGACTGAATGCGTCGAATAATTCGCTTTTCCGGGATCATAGGTAT
>DKMV01000179.1:0-569 GCA_002469605.1 Leclercia sp. UBA7405 | reverse complement strand
GGTCAATTTTAACATCTTTTTAGGGGAGACGTAAGCCTGGCCAGCTATCAATAAAAGCAAGAATAGGCTACGCCGCGCCATCCTGTTGAATTTCCACAGAATGATTGCGGTCATAACCTCTAACTTAAGGAATAATAAGCACTAAAAGCCTGGGTTTTACAGCAGCAGATAGCCTTCGTGACGCAATAACCACTCTTTGCGCTGCACCCCGCCGGCATAGCCGGTGAGGGTGCCGTTGCGTCCAATAACGCGATGACAGGGGACCACAATACTGACCGGATTGGAGCCGTTAGCGGCGCCCACCGCACGCGCGGCGCCGGCCCGACCCAGCTGTTCAGCCAGCTGGCCGTAGTGCATCACCTGACCGCAGGGGATCGTCCGCAGCGCTTGCCATACTTCGCGCTGGAAAGGGGTACCGGCGGTCGCGGTGGGGAGGTCGTCAATGATGCTGAGTTCACCCTCAAACCAGGCGGTAAGCTTATCGCTTAAGCCGCAGGGATTGGTGGCGCCGATGCGCTCGTAGCCCTGCAGACGATAGTGGATATTAAGCAGCTCCACCATGCGATCGC
>DKMV01000388.1:408-4177 GCA_002469605.1 Leclercia sp. UBA7405 | reverse complement strand
GGCAGGTCTTACCACGATTTTACGTTATTTTGAGGCCAACCCCTACAATAACGCAAATGTTTTTCATCGTGATTAAACCATGTACATTCCGCCGTTGACGTGCAGGGTCTCACCAGTGATGTAACCCGCTTCGTCAGAAGCTAAAAATGCAACCGCGCTGGCGATTTCTTTAGGGTCGCCTAAGCGACCGGCAGGAACTGCCGCCAGCGTACCCGCACGCTGCTCATCGGTCAGCGCACGCGTCATGTCCGTTTCAATAAAGCCCGGAGCAACAACGTTTACCGTAATACCGCGGGACGCAACTTCACGCGCCAGCGATTTACTAAAACCGATCAGGCCTGCTTTCGCCGCAGCGTAGTTAGCCTGACCAGCATTTCCCATGGTACCAACCACAGAACCGATAGTGATAATACGGCCATGACGCTTTTTCATCATAGCTCGCATTACCGCTTTTGACAGACGGAATACAGATGACAAGTTAGTTTCGAGAATATCGTCCCACTCGTCGTCTTTCATTCGCATCAGCAAGTTGTCGCGAGTGATACCGGCATTATTTACCAGAATATCGACTTCGCCAAACTCTGCGCGAATATTTCCCAGAACAGATTCGATAGATGCAGGATCGGTCACATTCAGAACCAGACCTTTTCCGTTTGCACCCAGATACTCGCTAATAGACTGAGCGCCATTTTCGCTGGTTGCGGTGCCGATAACTTTCGCGCCACGGGCGACGAGCGTCTCAGCAATTGCACGTCCGATACCACGGCTTGCGCCGGTGACCAGTGCGATTTTTCCTTCAAAACTCATGGTATTCCTCTTTTATTGCGAGAGTGCCGCTGACATCGCGTCCGGCTCATTGATGGCCGATGCGGTCAGGGTATCAACAATACGTTTCGTCAGACCGGTGAGGACTTTACCCGGTCCAACTTCATACAGGTGCTCAACGCCCTGCGACGCCATAAATTCAACGGTTTTGGTCCACTGAACCGGGCTGTACAGCTGGCGAACCAGCGCGTGACGGATAGCTTCCGGCGCGTTTTCGCATTGCACATCAACGTTATTCACTACGGCGATAGCCGGTGCGTTGAAGGTGATCTTTTCCAGCTCAACCGCCAGCTTGTCGGCAGCAGGCTTCATCAGCGCGCAGTGCGACGGTACGCTGACCGGCAGCGGCAGAGCACGCTTGGCACCGGCCGCTTTACAGGCAGCACCAGCACGTTCAACCGCTTCTTTATGGCCGGCAATGACTACCTGACCCGGCGAGTTGAAGTTGACCGGAGAGACAACCTGGCCCTGTGCTGACTCTTCGCAGGCTTTTGCGATAGACGCATCATCCAGACCGATAATGGCTGACATGCCGCCAGTGCCTTCCGGCACCGCTTCCTGCATAAATTTACCGCGCATCTCAACCAGACGCACCGCATCAGCAAAGGCGATAACGCCCGCGCACACCAGCGCAGAGTATTCACCCAGGCTGTGGCCCGCCATCAGCGCAGGGGTTTTGCCACCCTGCTGCTGCCATACGCGATAAAGCGCAACGGAAGCGGTCAAGAGCGCAGGCTGAGTCTGCCAGGTTTTATTCAGCTCTTCGGCTGGACCTTGCTGCGTCAGCGCCCAGAGATCGTAACCCAGGGCATCAGATGCCTCGCGGAAGGTCTCTTCAATGACCGGATAAGTTGCCGCTAACTCCGACAACATCCCAACGGCCTGGGAACCCTGGCCCGGGAACACAAAAGCAAATTGCGTCATTTTATTAATCCTTATGCTAGAAACGCACCAGCGCAGAGCCCCAGGTGAACCCGCCGCCAAAGGCTTCGAGCAGCACCAGCTGACCCCGTTGAATTCGCCCATCGCGTACCGCCTCATCAAAGGCGCAAGGTACGGATGCCGCAGAAGTGTTGCCGTGACGATCCAGGGTCACCACCACGTTATCCATCGACATGCCCAGCTTCTTCGCCGTGGCGCTGATGATACGCAGGTTAGCCTGATGCGGCACCAGCCAGTCGAGGGCGGAACGCTCCAGATTATTCGCCTGCAGCGTTTCGTCGACGATATGCGCCAGCTCGGTCACCGCCACTTTGAACACTTCGTTACCGGCCATGGTCAGGTAAATCGGGTTATCCGGATTCACGCGATCCGCGTTTGGCAGGGTTAACAGTTCACCGTAGCTACCGTCAGCATGCAGGTGGGTGGAGATAATACCCGGCTCGTCGGACTGGCCAAGCAGAACGGCGCCCGCGCCATCGCCAAAGATAATGATCGTGCCGCGATCCGCAGGATCGCAGGTGCGCGCCAGCACGTCGGCGCCAATCACCAGCGCGTTTTTCACCGCACCGGATTTTACATACTGATCGGCGATGCTTAACGCATAGGTAAAGCCAGCACAGGCGGCGGCAACGTCAAACGCCGGGCAGCCTTTAATGCCGAGCTTGCTCTGGATCTGGCAAGCGGCGCTTGGGAAAGCATGGGTCGCGGAGGTGGTCGCCATGATAATCAGACCGATGTCGTCTTTATCGACGCCGGCCATCTCGAGCGCACGCAGAGCAGCTTCGTAACCCATGGTAGAAACCGTTTCATCTGGCGCGGCAATGCGACGTTCGCGGATACCTGTACGGGTGACAATCCACTCGTCAGACGTATCTACCATTTTTTCCAGATCGGCGTTGGTACGCACTTGTTTGGGCAGATAGCTGCCGGTACCTAAAATCTTCGTATACATGTACGCTCAGTCACTTTTTGCTAATACAGATTCCAGGCGAGCGGCAATCCGCTGAGGGACTTGTCGCTGCACCGCCTGCACTGCCTGTTCAATCGCGACGGTGAATGCTCGCTGATTGGCGGCACCATGACTCTTAATCACGATGCCGCGCAATCCTAACAGACAGGCACCATTATACTGGTCGGGGTTGAGGTGACTGAATCGCCGCGTCAGGCTTTTTTGTAACCAACGCTTCAATAAAATCAGCCACCATGACCGTTTTTTCCCCTCGCCCTGCGATTTGAGCAGCGAGAGGAACATTCTTACCACCCCTTCCATGGTCTTTAATGTGACGTTTCCGGTAAAGCCGTCACATACCAGTACATCCGTTTTTCCGGTCAATAATTCGTTGGCTTCGAGATAACCAATATAGTTGATGGTCGGAACACTTTTTAACCGCTCGGCGGCCTCACGGATATTATCAAGACCTTTGGTCTCTTCTTCACCGATGTTCAGCAGCGCGACGCGCGGGTTCGCAATCCCCACGACCTCCTCTGCCAGTACCGACCCCATCACGGCAAACTGCGCCAGCATTATGCCGTCGCAATCCACGTTAGCGCCTAAATCGAGCACCACCGTTTTGCCCTTTTGCTGATGCGGCAGAACCGTCACCAGCGCCGGACGCTCAATCCCCTCTATGGGTTTGAGCAGTAATTTTGCCAGCCCCATCAGCGCACCGGTATTTCCCGCGCTGACACAGGCTTCTGCTCGCCCTTCTTTCACCAACTCCAGCGCTATGCGCATTGAGCTGCCGCGGCTATTGCGGATAGCCTGTGATGGCCGTGCATCACTGGCAATAACTGACTGCGCAGGGATAATCTGCAGACGTGAACGTTGTTCGAAGTCAGCTTTTGCGAGTAATGGCGTGATTGCGTCGGGATTGCCGACTAAAAGAAGTGTGAGTTGCGAATTAGAGTTCAGTGCCTGCAATGCTGCAGGCACTGTCACGGATGGGCCAAAATCACCCCCCATGACATCTAACGCCAGGGTTAGACGTGTCAAGGTATCGTC
>DKMV01000388.1:0-211 GCA_002469605.1 Leclercia sp. UBA7405 | reverse complement strand
TAGACGTGTCAAGGTATCGTCACAGCCTGGTTTGGTAAACTCCCCGTTTGCACGGGGAATTCCTCACTAAGCCTAATCACGCAAACGCGTGATTACTTAGTGATTACCTTGCGGCCGCGGTAGAAACCGTCAGCAGTGATGTGGTGACGCAGGTGTTTCTCACCAGAAGTCTTGTCTACAGACAGGCTGGTAACTGCGGTCAGCGCGTCAT
>DKMV01000042.1:319-14124 GCA_002469605.1 Leclercia sp. UBA7405 | reverse complement strand
CGTGTTCATATCCTGTTGGCGACAGCGCTCAACAAAGTATTCATAAAGTTCTTCGGCACGATCCGGTGCGGCGCCCTTAGAGAAACTTGGGCGCATGCCGCGTTCGGTATCCGCCGCCAGCGTAAACTGCGAGACAACGAGCACGCTGCCGCCCGCCTGCTGGACGTTAAGGTTCATCTTGCCCTCAGCGTCGCTGAAGATGCGGTAGCCCAGCACGCGCTCACATAAGCGATTTGCCTTCTGCTCGTCGTCATCCTTTTCGACACCTAATAACACCAAAAGTCCTGGGCCGATTTCACCCGTCACCTCACCCTCCACGGTGACGCTGGCACGGGTTACGCGCTGAATTAATGCAATCATGGTTGGTCTGCTTCTCGTTGTTTTTCAGCTTCTGCTTCTTGTTTAAGTTCGCGGTATATCCCGAGAGTGACAGTAATTTCTGCACCAAGCAAGACGATACACCAGGTCCAGTAGACCCAGACAAACAGAATGGGAATGACCGCCAGCACGCCATAAATCAGCTGATACGAGGGAAACATGGTGATGTAAAGAGCGAACCCTTTTTTACCCAGCTCAAAGAGTACCGCCGCTACCAGAGCCCCCAGTATCGCATCCCGGTTGGGCACGCGGGTGGTAGGCACCACGCTGTAGAGCAGCCAGAAAGAGAGCCAGGAGAGGATAAGCGGGAAGATCCGCAGCACATCGTCAATCACGCTGTTAAGGTCGCTGGCCCAGCGCAATGAGAGCAGATAAGAGCTGATTGCAAGGCTCGCCCCGGCCAGCAGCGGCCCGAGCGTTAAGATCATCCAGTAGACGGCAAAAGAGTAGACTTTTGGCCGCACTTTTTTACTGCGCCAGATAGTATTGAGCGCGCTATCAATGGCATACATCAACAGCAGCGCGGTGACGATCAGCCCGCAGGCCCCCAGCGCCGTCATCTTGCTGGAGTTAGCGACAAACTGCTCAATGTAGTTCTGAATAACATCGCCGGTGGCGGGGATAAAGTTAGCAAAGACGAAATGGCGCAGCTGCAGGCTGACATCGGCAAACATCGGGAAAGCGGCAAACAGCGCAAAAATCACCGCCACCAGCGGCACCAGAGATAACAACGACACGTAGGCAAGGTTACCGGCCAGCGTGGTCATGTTGTCCTCGTCAATACGGTGCCAGAGGAGTTTTAGCCACGCCCGCAGTGGCCGGGTATGGTGGTCGGCTTTTTGATGAACGGTTTTTAACATAACAGCTTCGCAAAATAGTCCGGTATCGTCTCTTTTCCGGTCACCAGAATTGACGTGATACCTAACTGGTTAGCTCCCTCTATATTATCGCCGTTGTCATCGAAAAAGACCGCATCCGCCGCGGAGAATCCCTCGGCCTGCAATACCGCCTGGTAGATCCGCGCCTCCGGTTTGCGCATTCCCATCTCCTGGGAGAGGTAGATTTTATCGGCAGCCGCCTTTATTTCCGGGTACTCATCAGGCCAGAAAGTAGTATGCAGACGGTTGGTATTCGAGAGCACCACGACGCGATGTCCCTGCTCGCGCAGTTTATGCATGATGGCGATAACCTCGGGGCGCAGCGCGACAAATATCGCCTGCCAGCCGTGGGAAAACTGCTCATAGCTGAGCGGCAGCGCCATCTCGTGGCAGAGCTTTTCAGCAAACACTTCATCGCTAATCTCGCCGCGCTCGTGCTGGTGAAATGCCTCGCCCATATTAAAGCTCTGCTTCAGCGTCGCCAGGGGTACGCGGCTGAAATTACTCCATGCGCCCAGCACCCGGTTGAAATCGATATCGACGATTACATTTCCTAAATCAAAGATATAGAGCATCTTTCTCTCCTTTCGCCGTGGAGAGATAACTGTAGCGGGAAAGTAGAGGTTTGACTATGGGCCAGATCGAAGCTGTGAAAACAGGTTAACGGTGCGCCTGTACGGCAATAAAACGGGGGCAGGTAGCGCTGGAAAATTATCGATATTTATATTCCTCTCATTCTCCGGATCGGCCAGAGATAATCCGCCGTGGGTTATTTATCAGTACAGGAGAACCAGAGGTACCTGCGGTAACCCACATTTAAGGTTGCCAAAAAAAAATTATTTTTCAAATAGTTAAACTATTAATTTCTTAAATGATCTTAGTTAAGACGTGACGATGAGATTTCATTACAAATTCCCAGGGCTAATCATTATATTGCATCGGCGGTCAGGAAAATTCTGAGGCGGCGGCCTGGTACAAGGCGAAGAATTTAGCAATTCGTGCTATTGCTGGAATTATCTGAAGAGATACTTTTCTGCATAATAATCTTAACCCGGCAGGAAATAATCCTGGAATTTTCGCTACCGGGAATGATCTGCATCGCTGGCAACGACCTGAACGATCCGCTATAACCAGGAATTTATTTTCCCTGGTGCTATTTTCTATCAACAACGTATAAATGCTGTATATGTTTCATTATTGACACATTTCAGGACCAATGAAATATTGATAATGAAAAATAACGCAGGAATGGATAATGAAAGTATCAAAAAATATTGTCCGCTGTATTAGCTGTGATTTGTCCTGTCAGTTATTTCCGGAGAGCTCGTTACGGTCACATTATTGTGATTACGCCTCATTTGCCATTTGGCCAAACGGGAATCATTTTTTACAGCTTGCTGTCGAAAATAAAATATTACGCGAAAATAAGAACCACCTGTCACGGGGATTTATTTTCGTTGATTTTTCGCTGCCTAATCTGCGCCACTTCAGCGACCCGCAGTGGATTGACCGGCTGGCGAAAGCCAACATGAATATTGTTATCATCACCGATCGTAAGCTGGCGCCTCTGGCGAACTACTGGTTCACTCACCGCAGTGAAATACAGGGTATTATCCATGCTGATGATAATGACAAGATATTACAGGAGAAAATAAAGTCCCTCTTTTCTGGCAGAAGTGTTAACGACAAGAGAGGTAATACTCTGAATGAAGCTGAAATGACGTTATTACATCAGTTCATGTCGGGGGCCGGCCTTCAGCAAATTATAAAAACCAGCAGCATTGATATAAAAAAGATTTATGTCCATAAATTACGCCTCGAAAGGAAATTAGGCGCCAGCATTCACAAAATACTCGTTTCAGTTTTGTAATTTTTATTTATTAACCGATCCACGTTTACAGCCGTGGAGGACGTTCTACGCCTGAAGAAAGGGGGCACTATGCCATATTTTATTAAACATTCACCCGTTGCCATCGCGGTTTCGATGGCATTAGCGTCAGCGCTATTTCCCGTCAATGCCGCGGTAATTGATTTTGCTAATTTAGCCGACTCCGGGGCGGTAACGGATTTACCTGCGCAAATACAGGCCCTGATACCCGCCACGGCAAACGCTAACTTTAGCAAAAACAGTAGCGACCCCAATTACGTCTACCAGTATAGCCCGGGCAGTATTCCCATCTACGGCGATGGGATTGTCCTTGACGGTCCGGGGGCAGAGGCGTTTGAGCACTCCGTTACCGTTATCCAGAACTCAACCACTGGTAGCCCGGGCGTTATATTTGGCGACGATCTGACTATCCATACTCGTTCAAAGGTAGCTGCAAATAACGGCAAAGATGTCGACGGGATTCGTACCCACGGTATGAATACGCCTGATAATCCGGTGTTTATCATCACCGGCGATCGCACCCACATTTATGTTGATGGTCAAAGCGGCGATGGCATTAACGCCGGTTACAGCTCGTTTAGCCAAGGCTCTCTCGGCTCTGCAAATATTTACGTGGGTGACGATCTCTATATCGAAACCACTGGCAGCACCGGACGCGGGATCTCCGCCTACGCCCTAAAAGACGCTAACTCTGCGAAAAACAACGTTATCGTAGGCGATCGCGCGCATATCGTTACCCATGGCAGTTACGCCGAGGGCATCCGCACGAACCAGAGCGGTTCCTATGTGCGTCTTGGAGATGAGGCAACCATCGAAACCTACGGCGCATCGGCTTACGGCCTGTATACCGGGTCTGCGTCTAAAATCGAGCTCGGCAAAAACGCCACCATTACTACCGCGCTGAACAGCGCTTCCGGCGTCTATTCGAGCGGATCGTCAACCATTAACCTTGATGAGGGGGCGAGCATCACCACTAACGGCGCCAGCGCACACGGCGTCTATGCCTACACGGGGGCGGTGAACCTCGGCGATAACCTCACCATTGCGGTAAACAGCAGTGACAAAACCAGCAGCTCCGCCCAGGCACCGCACGGGCTGTACGCCTGGTCACGCGGGGTGATAACCCTCAACGGCGGGGCAACCATTACTACTGCCGGCCAGCGCGACGTCGGAAGCTATGCTCTGAACGCCGGTAACGGCGGGATTATTGACGCGTCAGCCGGCGGCAAATTTGTCCTCAACGGCGATATCCTCTCTTCGGGTGGCATCGCGGCCACCAGCACTCTTCCGGCGCAAAACAGCGCCATCAGGCTCAGGATGCGCGACAACTCGCTGTGGAACGGCGCCTCTTTCATTGAAAGCAATGCCGCCGGCAGCGGTACCATCGCGCTGACGATGGATGACGCGGTCTGGAATATGCGCGAAAGCTCAACCCTGACCAGCCTGGCGCTGAACGCGGGCGGCGCGATCAATTTCCAGCATACCAGCGACGCGGCATGGCAAACCCTGACCATCAACGGTGATTACGTCGGCAACGGCGGCAAGCTGGTTTTCAACACCGTGCTGTTTGACGATACCTCGGCAACGGACAAGCTGATCGTGGAAGGAAACACCTCCGGCCATACCAGGGTGGAGGTGAATAATATTGGCGGCGCCGGCGCGCAAACCGTAGAAGGAATCGAGATCGTCAGCGTGGGCGGCACTTCAGACGGTACCTTCGACAAGGCGGGGCGCATCGTGGCGGGCGGTTTTGACTATAACGTCGTGCAAAAAGATAAAAACTGGTATCTGACCAGCCTTGCCGAGCCCGCCGACCCGGTTGACCCGGTTGACCCACCGCCAGACCCTGTAGATCCTCCCGTAGACCCGGTTGACCCACCGGTCGACCCTGTCGATCCGCCCGTTGACCCGGTTAAACCACCGGTCGACCCTGTCGATCCCCCCGTAGACCCGGTTAAGCCGCCAGAAGACCCGGTCGATCCGGTGAACCCGCCCGTTGCTCCTGCCATGCCGCCGGTAGAGCCCGTGCCGCCGCCTGCTCCACCTAAGGGCGAGCACCAGTATCGTCCGGAGTTTGGTAGCTATCAGGCTAACAGCTACGCGGCAAACAGGGTCTTTATGACCCGCCTGCACGATCGCCTGGGCGAGACGCAGTATACGGATATGCTTACCGGCGAGAAAAAAGTGACCAGCCTGTGGATGCGCAACGTCGGCGATCGTACGCGGTTTAAAGATGGCAGCGGCCAGCTAAACACCACCGCCAACAACTATGTGCTGCAAATGGGCGGCGACCTGGCGCAATGGAGCACCGACGGCCTGGACCGCTGGCATCTTGGCCTGATGGCGGGCTACGCCAACAGCCAGAGCCGGAGCAACTCCAGCCTTACCGGCTACCGCTCGCGCGGCCAGCTTACCGGCTATAGCGCAGGCCTGTACGGCACCTGGTATGCAAACGATGCGGATAAAAGCGGTATCTATGTTGATAGCTGGGCGCTGTATAACTGGTTTGATAACAAGGTGATGGGCCAGGATCAGGCCACTGAAAGCTATCGCTCCAGCGGCGTGACCGCCTCTGTTGAAGCGGGCTATAGCATCAAGGTGGGCGAGAGCGGGCGCGATAGC
Source organism: Leclercia sp. UBA7405 (assembly GCA_002469605.1). Lineage (GTDB taxonomy): Bacteria > Pseudomonadota > Gammaproteobacteria > Enterobacterales > Enterobacteriaceae > Enterobacter. The sequence continues at coordinate 8,358 of DKMV01000042.1, read as the reverse complement.
TACTGGATCCAGCCGAAGGCGCAGGCGGTGTGGATGGGCGTGCAGGCTGACGACCATCGTGAGCGCAACGGCACGCGGGTGAAAGACGAAAATCGCGGCAATCTGATGACTCGTCTTGGCGTGAAGGCTTATATCAGCGGGCATAATGCAGTTGACGATGATAAAACCCGCACCTTCCAGCCGTTTGTTGAGGCGAACTGGATCCACAATACCGAGGCTACGCGGATCCGCATGGACGATATAAGCAACGATATGCGCGGCACCCGCAATATTGGCGAACTAAAGGTGGGCGTGGAAGGGCAACTTAGCCCACAGCTTACCCTTTGGGGCAACGTTGCTGAGCAGAGGGGTGACAAAGGCTACAGCGATACGCAGGGTATGTTAGGCGTAAAATACAGCTTTAAATGACATAAAAAAAGCCGCTGATATTCAGCGGCTTTTTACATTACGTCAGATGATTAGTCTTCTTTCGAACCGCGCATAGCACGTTTACGATCGTTCTCAGTCAGGTGACGTTTACGGATACGGATAGACTGCGGAGTTACTTCTACCAGTTCGTCGTCATCGATGAATTCCAGAGCCTGCTCCAGAGTCATCTTGATCGGCGGAACCAGAACAGTGGCTTCGTCAGTACCGGACGCACGCATGTTGGTCAGTTTTTTACCGGTCAGGCAGTTTACGGTCAGGTCGTTAGAACGGCTGTGAATACCGATGATCTGGCCTTCGTAAACTTCTGCACCGTGACCCAGGAACAGCTTACCGCGGTCCTGCAGGCCGAACAGTGCGAACGCAACCGCTTTACCCTGACCGTTGGAGATCAGTACGCCGTTGTTGCGCTGGCCCACTTCGCCCGGACGAACGTCGTCGTAGTGGCTGAAGGTGGAGTACAGCAGACCGGTACCAGAGGTCATGGTCATGAACTCAGAACGGAAGCCGATCAGGCCACGGCTTGGGATCACGTAGTCGAGACGTACGCGGCCTTTGCCATCTGGATTCATGTTTTTCAGGTCGCCTTTACGCTCGCCCAGCGCCTGCATGACAGAACCCTGGTGCTGCTCTTCAACGTCCAGCGTTACGTTTTCGAACGGCTCTTGTTTACGGCCGTCGATTTCGCGGAAGATTACTTTCGGACGGGAAACCGCCATTTCGAAACCTTCACGACGCATGTTCTCGATCAGAACAGAGAGGTGCAGCTCACCACGACCAGACACGCGGAACGCATCGGCGTCAGCGGTCTCTTCAACGCGCAGCGCAACGTTGTGCACCAGCTCTTTGTTCAGGCGGTCAAGGATCTGACGAGAGGTAACGAACTTACCTTCTTTACCACAGAACGGAGAGGTGTTGACGTTGAAGAACATGGATACGGTCGGCTCATCAACGGACAGGGCCGGCAGCGCTTCAACGTTCTGCGGATCGCAGATAGTATCAGAGATGTTCAGCTCGCCCAGACCGGTGATCGCGATGATGTCGCCAGCTTCAGCGATGTCGCTCTCGATACGCTCAAGACCCAGGTGAGTCAGTACCTTACCGACTTTACCGTTACGGGTTTTGCCTTCGCTATCGATGATAGTAACCTGCTGGTTAGGCTTCACTTTACCGCGCTTGATACGACCAATGCCGATTACGCCAACGTAGTTGTTGTAGTCGAGCTGAGAGATCTGCATCTGCAGGGTGCCGTCGAGATCGACGTTTGGCGCAGGAACACGGTCAACAATCGCCTGGTACAGCGGGGTCATGTCTTCAGCCATGTCTTCGTGGTCCAGACCGGCGATACCGTTCAGCGCAGAAGCGTAAACGATAGGGAAGTCCAGCTGTTCGTCGGTCGCATCGAGGTTAACGAACAGGTCGAAGACCTGATCAACAACCCAGTCAGGACGCGCGCCAGGACGGTCAACTTTGTTGATAACCACGATTGGCTTCAGACCATGGGCAAATGCCTTCTTGGTTACGAAGCGCGTCTGCGGCATTGGGCCATCCATTGCGTCAACGACCAGCAGCACGGAATCGACCATGGACATTACACGTTCAACTTCACCACCGAAGTCGGCGTGCCCCGGGGTATCAACGATGTTGATACGGTAATCATTCCATTTGATAGCGGTGTTTTTCGCGAGGATGGTAATCCCACGCTCTTTCTCCAAATCGTTGGAGTCCATCACGCGTTCTTGAGTTTCGGCACGAGAGTCGAACGTACCGGATTGCTGCAGCAGCTTATCAACCAGGGTAGTTTTACCATGGTCAACGTGCGCGATGATGGCGATATTACGCAGATTTTCGATCACAACTTTGCCTCAGGCATTTAGAAATAGCGCGTTATTGTACACGGATTAATCGCACTACAAAACAGGATCACAAACATCCCCCGCAAACAAGTATCGCAGAGATGCTTTGTGATCGCTTTCACGGAGCGGTAAAAGGGCACTTTAACGTAAATTGCACCAATATGGTGCTCAATGTTCACATTGAAGCACTATACTGGTGCAACAAAACCATTATGGTGCAGCCCTTTTGCACTATGACGTGCATCATAACGCCTTTTTAGGGTGTTTTAAAAGTTGGCACAGATTTCGCTTTATAAAAATACGGCAACACAGCCAGCCTTACACAGAAATTGAAGACCTCGTTACCACGACGACAATGACCAATCTGGAGAGTTAAGTATGTCCGCTGAACACGTTTTGACGATGCTGAACGAACATGAAGTGAAGTTTGTTGATCTGCGCTTCACCGACACCAAAGGCAAAGAACAGCACGTCACTATTCCTGCTCATCAGGTGAATGCCGAATTCTTTGAAGAAGGCAAAATGTTTGACGGCTCCTCCATTGGTGGCTGGAAAGGTATTAACGAATCCGACATGGTTCTGATGCCAGACGCATCTACTGCGCTCATTGACCCGTTCTTTGAAGAGTCTACCCTGATCATCCGTTGCGATATCCTCGAGCCGGGCACCCTGCAGGGCTACGACCGCGACCCACGCTCTATCGCTAAACGCGCTGAAGAGTACCTGCGCTCCACCGGCATCGCAGACACCGTACTGTTCGGGCCAGAACCAGAGTTCTTCCTGTTCGACGACATCCGTTTTGGCGCGACCACGTCCGGTTCTCACGTTGCTATCGATGATATCGAAGGCGCATGGAACTCCTCCACCAAATACGAAGGTGGTAACAAAGGTCACCGTCCTGCAGTTAAAGGCGGTTACTTCCCGGTTCCGCCGGTCGACTCTTCTCAGGACATCCGTTCTACCATGTGTCTGATCATGGAAGAGATGGGCCTGGTTGTTGAAGCGCACCACCATGAAGTTGCAACCGCTGGCCAGAACGAAATCGCCACCCGTTTCAACACTATGACCAAGAAAGCGGACGAAATTCAGATTTACAAATACGTTGTGCACAACGTTGCGCACCGTTTCGGTAAAACCGCGACCTTTATGCCAAAACCGATGTTTGGCGATAACGGCTCCGGTATGCACTGCCACATGTCCCTGTCCAAGAACGGCAATAACCTGTTCGCTGGCGACAAATATGCCGGTCTGTCCGAGCAGGCGCTGCACTACATCGGCGGTGTTATCAAACACGCTAAAGCGATCAACGCCCTGGCGAACCCAACCACTAACTCCTACAAGCGTCTGGTCCCAGGCTACGAAGCGCCGGTAATGCTGGCCTACTCTGCCCGTAACCGTTCTGCTTCTATCCGTATCCCGGTGGTTTCATCTCCGAAAGCGCGTCGTATCGAAGTGCGCTTCCCGGACCCGGCTGCTAACCCGTACCTGTGCTTCGCTGCGCTGCTGATGGCCGGCCTGGACGGTATCAAGAACAAGATCCACCCGGGCGAAGCGATGGATAAAAACCTGTATGACCTGCCGCCGGAAGAAGCGAAAGAGATCCCACAGGTTGCTGGCTCTCTGGAAGAAGCCCTGCTGGCGCTGGACGCAGACCGTGAGTTCCTGACGGCGGGCGGCGTGTTCACCGACGAAGCTATCGATGCTTACATCGCGCTGCGTATGGAAGAGAACGACCGCATTCGCATGACGCCGCACCCGGTTGAGTTCGAGCTGTACTACAGCGTTTAATCGCCGACAGTAAGACAGTTGTACCCGGCGGATTGCCTGTCGCAGCTATCATCGCTGCGACAGTAAAAACGCCAAAAAGATTTTTTGTTGCCGTGGAAACTTTCAGCCCATCTCCGGATGGGCTTTTTTCTCCACCAACGACCTGATCTCACGCGCTTTTTACAGCGAAAACGTTATACTGCACTAAATTGGTGCAACCGATCTCAGGAGACTGCTGAATGGCAACAGGCACGCTGCCCGATGCTGGGCAGATCCTCAATTCTCTAATTAACAGCATCTTACTGGTGGATGACGCGCTGGCGGTTCATTACGCCAACCCGGCCGCCCAGCAGCTGCTGGCCCAGAGTTCACGTAAGCTTTTCGGCGCCCCGCTGCCGGAGCTTTTAAGCTATTTCTCGCTCAACATTGGCCTGATGCAGGAGAGCCTGCAGGCTGGTCAGGGTTTTACCGATAACGAAGTGACGCTGGTGATCGACGGCCGCTCGCACATCCTCTCCCTCACCGCCCAGCGGCTGCCAGAGGGGCTCATCCTGCTTGAGATGGCGCCGATGGATAATCAGCGTCGCCTGAGCCAGGAGCAGCTACAGCATGCCCAGCAGGTGGCGGCCCGCGATCTGGTGCGCGGCCTGGCCCATGAAATTAAAAACCCGCTCGGCGGGCTACGCGGCGCGGCTCAGCTCCTCACCAAAGCCCTGCCCGACCCGGCGCTGGCGGAATACACCAACGTCATTATTGAGCAGGCCGACCGTCTGCGTAACCTGGTCGACCGCCTGCTTGGGCCGCAGCAGCCCGGCATGCACGTCACGGAGAGTATTCACAAGGTCGCCGAGCGCGTGGTGAAGCTGGTCTCTATGGAGCTGCCGGAGAACGTCACCCTGGTGCGTGATTACGATCCGAGCCTGCCCGAACTGCCGCACGATCCTGACCAGATTGAGCAAGTTTTACTGAATATTGTGCGTAACGCCCTGCAGGCTCTGGGGCCGGAAGGTGGCGAAATCGTGCTGCGCACCCGCACGGCGTTTCAGCTCACCCTGCATGGCGTGCGCTATCGCCTGGCGGCGCGAATCGATGTTGAAGATAACGGCCCGGGTATCCCTTCCCATCTGCAGGACACGCTGTTCTACCCCATGGTGAGCGGCCGCGAAGGGGGGACAGGCCTTGGATTATCCATTGCCCGCAATTTAATTGATCAGCACTCCGGCAAAATTGAATTTACCAGCTGGCCGGGTCATACCGAGTTTTCGGTTTACCTGCCAATTCGGAAATAGAGGGTTAAGTTATGCAACGAGGGATAGTCTGGGTAGTTGATGACGATAGCTCAATCCGCTGGGTGCTTGAACGCGCGCTCACCGGTGCCGGGTTACACTGCACCACCTTTGAAAGCGGCAGTGAGGTGCTCGACGCCCTCACCACCAAAACCCCGGATGTGCTGTTATCCGACATTCGTATGCCCGGCATGGACGGGCTGGCGCTGTTAAAACAGATCAAGCAACGCCACCCGATGCTTCCGGTCATCATTATGACGGCGCACTCCGATCTCGATGCGGCCGTCAGCGCCTATCAGCAGGGTGCCTTCGATTATCTGCCAAAGCCTTTTGATATCGACGAAGCGGTGGCGCTGGTCGAACGCGCCATCAGCCATTATCAGGAGCAGCAGCAGCCGCGTAACGCGCCGGAATTTGGCCCGACGACGGATATCATTGGCGAAGCGCCGGCGATGCAGGACGTGTTCCGCATTATCGGACGCCTGTCGCGCTCCTCCATCAGCGTGCTGATTAACGGTGAGTCCGGTAGCGGTAAAGAGCTGGTAGCCCATGCCCTGCATCGCCACAGCCCGCGTGCCAAAGCGCCCTTTATTGCTCTGAATATGGCGGCCATCCCTAAAGATTTGATTGAGTCTGAGCTTTTTGGCCATGAAAAAGGGGCTTTTACCGGCGCCAATACCATTCGTCAGGGACGCTTTGAGCAGGCCGACGGCGGCACGCTGTTCCTCGATGAAATCGGCGATATGCCGCTGGATGTCCAGACCCGTCTGCTGCGCGTCCTGGCGGATGGCCAGTTTTATCGCGTGGGCGGCTACGCGCCGGTAAAGGTGGATGTGCGCATTATTGCCGCCACCCACCAGAACCTTGAGCAGCGGGTGCAGGAGGGTAAATTCCGTGAAGACCTCTTCCACCGCCTGAACGTTATTCGCGTTCACCTTCCGCCGCTGCGTGAGCGCCGGGAAGATATCCCGCGTCTGGCGCGTCACTTCCTGCAGGTCGCAGCGCGTGAACTGGGCGTGGAGGCCAAGCTGCTGCATCCGGAAACCGAAGCGGCGCTTACGCGGCTGGCGTGGCCGGGCAACGTGCGCCAGCTTGAAAATACCTGCCGCTGGCTGACGGTAATGGCCGCAGGCCAGGAAGTATTAATTCAGGATCTGCCGCCGGAGCTCTTCGAAACCTATGTTCCCGAAAGCGGCGGCGGCCAGACCTTGCCGGACAGCTGGGCAACCCTGCTGGCCCAGTGGGCCGACCGCGCGCTGCGTTCCGGTCATCAAAACCTGCTCTCTGAGGCGCAGCCGGAGATGGAGCGCACGCTGCTGACGACCGCGCTTCGTCATACCCAGGGGCACAAACAGGAGGCAGCCCGCCTGCTTGGCTGGGGGCGTAATACCCTGACGCGCAAATTAAAAGAGCTGGGAATGGAGTAGCCCGGGCGGCAAATGTAAAAATGGGCAGCCGAAGAGGATTTGCTGCATTTTTGTACTTTACTGTTTTGATGAGATGAGTATGATCTTGCCCGGAAATTGGGGAGAGTCATCATGCTGGAATCATTAATCGCGCTGGCGTCGGGGAGCATCGAAGCGGGTACCGCTGCAAGCCATACGCCACAAACGGCCGTTGCTGCGGTGCTCTGTGCCGCGCTGGTCGGGCTGTTAAGCTGACAGAAACCCCTCTCCGCTGTGGAGAGGGGCGAACGTCAAATCACGCGGGAGAATTGCTGCATCCGCGCTTTCTGGCGCAGGTAGGCGTCAAAGCACATACAGATATTACGAATCAGCAGACGCCCCTTCGGCGTAACCTCAATCGCGCTCTCCGTCACATCCACCAGCCCGTCTTTCGCCAGCGGCGCCAGCAGCGTTAAATCCTCGGCAAAATAGTCCGCGAAATCGAGATCCCACTGCTCTGCTATTGGTTTGAAATCGAGGCGGAAATTACAGATTAGCGCCTTAATCACATCCCGGCGGATACAGTCGTCGCGGGTTAAGGCAATACCGCGCCACAGGGCGTTGCCGGCATCGTCCACCTGCTGATAGTAGAGCTTCAGTTCTTTCTGGTTTTGCGCGTAGCAGTCGCCAATCATGCTGATGGCCGATACCCCCATCCCCAGCAGGTCGGTGTCGCCCTGGGTGGTGTAGCCCTGGAAGTTGCGGTGCAGCACACCCTCACGCTGGGCGATTGCCAGCTCGTCATCCGGACGGGCAAAGTGATCCATGCCGATAAACTGATATCCCGTGGTGGTCAGGGACTGAATGGTCTGCTGCAAAATATCCAGCTTTTGCTGAGCGGAGGGCAGATCGGCGTCTTTGATTTTACGCTGGGCGGCAAACAGGGTCGGCAGGTGCGCGTAATTAAACACGCTCAGGCGATCCGGATTCAGTTCGGCCACCCGCTGCAGCGTAAAGGCAAAGCTCTCCGGCGTCTGCTTCGGCAGGCCGTAAATCAGGTCGATATTGGTGGAGGTAAAGCCGATGTCGCGGGCGTGGTTGAGCAGCGCGAAGATAAATTCTTCGTCCTGCTCGCGATTAACCAGGCGCTGCACCTCTTTATTGAAATCCTGCACGCCCATACTCAGGCGGTTAAAGCCTTCGGCGCGCAGCAAATCCAGCACATCCAGCTCAATTTCACGCGGATCGACCTCAATAGAGATTTCAGCATCGGCGTCGAAGTGGAAACTGGCGCGCAGCAGCCCCATCAGGCGGCTAAT
>DKMV01000042.1:0-187 GCA_002469605.1 Leclercia sp. UBA7405 | reverse complement strand
CAGCCCCATCAGGCGGCTAATCTGCGCTTTATTAAGATAGGTTGGGGTACCGCCGCCCCAGTGCAGCTGAGTGACGTGACGGCCAGCAAACAGCGGCGCACGGTGCAGGATCTCCTGCTCCAGGGCATCCAGATATTGATCGGCTTTGTGCTTCTGGCGGGTAACAATTTTATTGCAGCCGCAGAAG
>DKMV01000041.1:398-6804 GCA_002469605.1 Leclercia sp. UBA7405 | reverse complement strand
TCCACCACTAAGTTGATAAGAATAAACTCCAGCGAAAAGAGCAGCACTTCCGCCTGAATCACCGGGTAGTCGCGCATCTCCACCGAGTCGACCAGCAAGCGCCCAAGGCCGGGCCAGTTAAAGACCTTCTCCACCACAATCGAGCCGCCCAGCAGGAAGCCAAACTGTAACCCCATCATGGTAACCACCGGGATCATGGCGTTACGCAGCCCGTGCTTGAGGATCACCCACTTTTCGCTCACCCCTTTGGCGCGAGCGGTGCGCATATAGTCTTCGTTGAGCACGTCCACGAAGGAGGCGCGGGTAAAGCGCGCCATTACCGCCGCCACCGCCGCTCCCAGGGTAATGGAGGGCAGAACATAGTGCTTCCAGCTGTCGGCCCCGACGGTGGGCAGCCAGCCCAGCTCCACCGAGAAGATCTGCATCAGCAGCATACCCAGCGCAAAAGCGGGGAACGAGATGCCGGTCACCGCCAGCGCCATGCCTACCCGATCCGGCCAGCGGTTGCGCCAGACGGCGGCGACAATCCCCGCCCCCAGCCCAAACAGCACCGCCCATGCCATGCTGGTGAGGGTCAGCCAGAGAGTGGGCATAAAGCGGCTGGCAATCTCTTCTACCACCGGGCGGCGGGAGACCATCGACGTGCCGAAATCCCCCTGCAGAACGCTTGTGATGTAGTGCCAGAACTGCACGTAGAGCGGTTGATCCAGCCCGAGCTGCTTGCGCACCAGCTCAATAACGGTGGCGTCCGCTTCGGGGCCGGCAATAAGCCGCGCCGGATCCCCCGGCAGCAGATGAACAAATAAAAAGACCAGCACCGCCACGATCAGCAGCGTGGGGATGAGCCCCAGCAGGCGTTTAATCACATAATTAAGCATGCACATTCCTCTCATCCGACGGGCTCAGGGCCCGCCGGAGTGAGTGCTCTATTTCAAATCCGCGTCGTCAAAGCTAAAGCCGGTATCCGGCATAATATAGAAGCCGGTCAGCGCTTTGTTATGCGCCGATACCAGCTTCTCTACCACCAGCGGCACCCATGGCGACTCTTTCCAGATCGTATCCTGCGCATCTTTGTAAAGGCGCGCTTTCTCGTCCGGTTTCGTGGTTTTCAGCGCATCGGCCAGGTCTTTATCCACCTGCGGGTTGCTGTAAAACGCGGTATTGAACTGGGTCGGCGGCCAGTTGTTGGTGGTAAACAGCGGCGTCAGGGCCCAGTCGGCTTCGCCGGTAGAGGCCGACCAGCCGGTGTAGAACATGCGTACGCCGCTCTCCTTCTGCCCTTTGCCTTCCACTTCCGCCGCACGCTGGCCGGCATCCATGGCGGTGACCTGCACCTTAATGCCCACCTGCGCCAGCTGCTGCTGGGTGAACTGCAACACTTTCTGGGCGGTACTGTGGTTGTGCGAGGACCAGAGCGTGGTGCTGAAGCCGTTCGGGAAGCCGGCCTCTTTCAGCAGCTCGCGGGCTTTGGCCGGATCGTAAGGCCAGGGCTGATAGCTCTGGGCGTAAGCGATAGACGGCGGCAACACCCCGGTCGCCGGGGTGGCGTAGCCGGCAAAGGCCACCTTCACCAGCGCCTGGCGGTTAATGGCGTAGTTGATGGCCTCACGCACCTTCGGATTGTCGAACGGCTTTTGCGTAACGTTCATGCTGATATAGCGCTGCATGATGGACGGGCTGGCCACCAGATCCAGCTTGCTGTTTTTTTGCAGGATTGCCGCCTGCTCGTAGGGGATCGGGAAGGCAAACTGCGCTTCGCCGGTCTGCAGCATTGCGGCGCGGGTATTGTTGTCCACCACCGGGCGCCAGGTAATGCTATCCAGCTTCGGCAGCCCTTTTTGCCAGTATCCGGCAAACTTCTTCACCTTCACAAAGTCGGTCTGGTTCCAGGTATCCAGCTCGTAGGGGCCGGTACCCACCGGGTGGAAGCCAATCTCTTTGCCATATTTTTTCAGCGCCGCCGGGGAGATCATCGCCGACGCCGGATGGGCCAGAATATTAATAAAGGCGGAGAACGGCTCTTTAAGGGTGATTTTGACCGTGGCGGGATCCACCGCCTCGGTGCTCTGAATATTTTTATAGAGGTTGTAACGCTTCAGGCTGTTGGCCGGATCGCTGGCGCGGTCGAGGTTGGCCTTCACCGCTTCCGCGTTGAAATCGGTGCCGTCCTGGAACTTAACGCCGCTGCGCAGCTTAATGGTGTAGACCAGCCCGTCGTCAGAGACGCTGTAGCTCTCGGCCAGCACGTTCTTCACCTTCATCTCTTTATCCAGGCCAAATAGCCCCTGATAAAACGACTTTGCCACCGCCTGGGAGAGCGTATCGTTGGCGTCATAGGGATCGAGGGTGGTGAAGTTAGAGGCAACGGCCACCACTACATCTTTGGCGGCGAAGGCCGGGGTGGCAGCCAGCGCTGCCGTCACGCTCGCGGCTAGCAGCCATGTGCGAGCAACAAATTTTGTCATTGCCATCTCCTGTAGTGCCCTGCTGTTATGTTTTATAAACGTGAAAACGCATTATCCTGACGCGGTGGCGCCACAAAATGACCGGGCCCCACCTCCTGCAACTGCAACCGCTCGGTGGTCTCGCCGGGTTTGCGAATATTGCCCGGCAGCTCGTCCTGGAGCAGCACACGCTGAACCGGGCGATGGGCCGGATCGGCCACCGGTACCGCCGCCATCAGCTTGCGGGTATAGGGATGCCGGGGATTTTCAAATACCGCCCGGCGCGGACCAATTTCGACAATCTGGCCGAGATACATCACCGCCACCCGGTGGCTGATGCGCTCAACGACCGCCATATCGTGCGAGATAAAGAGAAACGCGATACCCATCTCACGCTGCAAATCGAGCAGTAGATTCACGATCTGCGCCCGGATAGAGACATCCAGCGCCGACACCGCCTCGTCGGCAATCACTACCTTCGGGTTGAGCGCCAGCGCGCGGGCAATGCAGATGCGCTGGCGTTGCCCGCCGGAGAATTCGTGCGGGTAGCGCCAGGCGTGCTCCGGCTCCAGGCCGACGCGCTCCAGCAGCCAGGCCACGCGCCGTTGCGCCGCCTCACCCTCCAGCATGTTATGCACCCGCAGCGGCTCCATAATCGAATAACCCACCGTCTGGCGGGGATCGAGAGAGGCGTAAGGGTCCTGGAAAATAAACTGTATATCCCGGCGCAGCGGCTGGAGCCTGCTGGCGGGAAGCGTATCGATACGTTCCCCGTTAAAAGTGATACTGCCTGCCTGGGTCTCTACCAGCCGCAGCAGCGCCCGGCCGGTAGTGGATTTGCCGCTGCCGGACTCACCCACCAGGGATAAGGTTTCGCCCGGCCAGAGGTCAAAACTGACCTGCTCCACCGCGTGGACTTCGCGCTTCACCCGGTTCAGCAGCCCGCCGCGCAGGGGGAAGCGGGTGACCAGATCCCGCACCTGCAGAATGGGATCGCCCGGCACCACCGTGTCCTGCTCGGTTTCCGCCTCCTGGCGATGGGGATCGCTTAGGGAGATAAGCGGAAAACGGCGCGGCAGATCGCTGCCGTTCATCGCCCCCAGCCGCGGCACCGCGGCCAGCAGAGCGCGGGTGTAGGGGTGCTGAGGGGCATGGAAGATCTGCTCAACGCTGCCGGTCTCCACCGCCTCGCCCTGGTACATCACCAGCACCCGATCGGCGATATCGGCCACCACCCCCATATCGTGGGTAATAAAAATCACCCCCATCGCCATCTCCTGCTGCAACACCTTAATCAGCTGCAGGATCTGCGCCTGGATAGTGACGTCCAGCGCCGTGGTGGGCTCATCGGCAATCAGCACCGCCGGGCGGCACGACAGCGCCATGGCGATCATTACCCGCTGGCGCATGCCGCCGGAGAGCTGGTGGGGATAGCGCGACAGAATGGTTTGCGCCTCGGGAATGCGCACCTGCTCCAGCATTCTTCTGGCTTCGGCCAGTGCCTCCTCGCCGTTCAACCCCTGATGCAGGCGAATGGACTCGGCGATCTGCTCCCCCACCGGATAGACCGGGTTGAGGGAGGTCATGGGCTCCTGGAAAATCATCGCCATATCCGCCCCGCGCACGTCGCGCATCTGCGACTGGCTCAGCTCGGCGAGATCGGTCACCGTTTTATTACGTCGGCGAAGCAGCATCTGGTCGCAGGAGAGCTCGCCGCCGGCCTGCTCAATCAGGCGCATCAGCGATAGCGCCGTTACCGACTTGCCGGAGCCCGACTCCCCCACAATCGCCAGCGTCTCGCCGCGACTGAGGGTTAAAGAGAGATTTTTTACCGCCGGGGTCCGCTGCCGCTCTGCCCAAAAATCGACGTTCAAATTACGCACATCCAGCACCTGCTGGTGCGCCAGCTCATCGTGATGCGGCACCCGTACCCCCTTATTCACGGTAGATCCCGGTATTCGGCGTATCACCGGCGTAGCCCCAGGCGCGATACATCCCTTCACTGTTGAAGGGCAGCGCCACGTTGCCTTCCCGGTCGATGGCGATAAGGCCGCCGCTCCCCTCAAGGGCCGGCAGTTTTTCCATCACCACCCGCTCGCAGGCCTCCGCCAGGCTTAAGCCGCCATAATCCATCAGCGCGGCAATATCGTAGGCCGCCAGGGTACGAATAAAGACTTCGCCGGTGCCGGTGCAGGAGACCGCCACGCTGGCGTTATTGGCATAGCAGCCCGCGCCGGGCAGCGGGCTGTCCCCCACCCGGCCGGGCAATTTGTTGGTCATCCCGCCGGTTGAGGTGGCGGCGGCGAGATTGCCCGCCTTATCCAGCGCCACCGCGCCGACGGTGCCCATTTTGGTGGTTTCGTCCAGCGGCGCGTCGTGATCGAGACGGGTCTCGCCGGCATCGCGGGCCGCCAGCAGCTGCTGGTAACGCTCCGGCGTAGAGAAGAGATCGGCCGAGACCGGCTCTATGCCGTGGGCGAAGGCAAATTTCTCTGCCCCCTCGCCCACCAGCAGCACGTGCGGGCTTTGCTCCATCACCAGCCGTGCGGCGAGTACCGGGTTACGCAGATGGCTGACGCCCGCCACCGCCCCGGCCTTCAGGGTATTGCCGTCCATCACGCAGGCATCCAGCTCGTGGGTTTCATCCCGGGTAAAGACCGCGCCGATCCCGGCATTAAACAGCGGACACTCCTCCATCAGGCGCACCGCCTCGGTCACGACATCAAGGGCGCTCTCTCCCGCCTCCAGCATCTGCTGGCCCTTTTCCACAATGGCGGAGAGCGCCTCTACATAGCGCCTCTCCTGCTCCACCGTTAGCTGCGCACGGGTTATCGCCCCGGCGCCGCCATGAATTGCGATGACTGCCTTACTCATTCCACATCACCTGTCCGCCGCTTTTTCTATAAATATCATTATCGTCGATGGAGCTTCAGCTAATTTTTGAATATAGAAAGACGCCACTGTGATGTAAAGGCTAAGCCCATGGTGTCATACAGTTAGTGGCACTTTTCTGCCATAATGGGCGCTTTCGTTGTTACCCCGCTGGAGAGAGCTATGGATTTTACCGCCGGACTGATGCCGCTTGAGACGGCGCTCACGCAGATGCTGGACCGCCTGACGCCGATTGCAGAGCGCGAAACCTTGCCGCTGCTGTACTGCTTTGGTCGGGTGACGGCCGCTGACGTCGTCTCCCCACTGAACGTACCGGGTTTTGATAACTCGGCGATGGACGGCTACGCCGTACGTCTGGCGGATCTGAATTCGGGCGCCCCCCTGCCGGTGGCCGGTAAAGCCTTTGCCGGGCAGCCCTTCCACGGCGAGTGGCCGGCGGGAAGCTGTATCCGCATTATGACCGGCGCCCCGGTGCCGCCGGGCTGCGACGCGGTGGTGATGCAGGAAGAGACCGAGCAGACCGATGGCGGCGTGCGCGTTACCGCCCCGGTAAAAGCCGGACAGAACATTCGCCGCAGCGGGGAAGATATCGCTCTGGGCGCCACGGTGTTTGCTGCCGGGCAGAAGCTGACGGCGGCCGAGCTGCCGGTGCTGGCATCACTGGGCATTCCTGAGGTTGAAGTAATGCGTAAGGTGCGGGTAGCCATTTTCTCTACCGGCGACGAGCTTCAGCTGCCGGGCCAGCCGCTGCAGGAGGGGCAGATTTACGACACCAACCGGCTGGCGGTGCACCTGATGCTGGAGCAGCTGGGCTGCGAGGTGATTAACCTTGGCATTATTCCGGATGACCCCGACCGCCTGCGCGCGGTGTTTATCGAGGCGGACAAAGCCGCTGACGTGGTCATCAGCTCCGGCGGCGTGTCGGTGGGCGAAGCGGATTACACCAAAACCATTCTCGACGAGCTGGGCGAGATCGGCTTCTGGAAGCTGGCAATCAAGCCGGGCAAGCCTTTCGCCTTCGGCAAGCTGCAAAACAGCTGGTTTTGCGGCCTGCCGGGTAACCCGGTCTC
>DKMV01000041.1:0-242 GCA_002469605.1 Leclercia sp. UBA7405 | reverse complement strand
CTTCTACCAGCTGGTGCAGCCGCTTTTAGCAAAACTGTCCGGCAACCGCGCCAGTCCCCTGCCCGCCCGCCAGCGGGTGCGCGCCGCCACGCGGCTGAAAAAATCGCCGGGGCGGCTGGATTTCCAGCGCGGCATTCTGGCACCAAACGCCGACGGCGAGCTGGAAGTACGCTCCACCGGCCATCAGGGGTCCCATATCTTCAGCTCCTTTAGCCAGGGCAACTGCTTTATCGTCCTCGAGC
>DKMV01000265.1 GCA_002469605.1 Leclercia sp. UBA7405 | reverse complement strand
AGAGCCGTTTGTCATTAAAGGCGGCATGGTGCAGGTACCGCAGAAGCCGGGGCTTGGCGTGGAGCTGGATATGGACCAGGTGATGCAGGCAAACGCGCTGTATCAGAAACATGGGCTGGGCGCGCGTGACGACGCTCAGGCGATGCAGTTCCTGGTACCGGACTGGACTTTTGATAATAAGCGTCCCTGCCTGGTGCGCTAACGCTTCAGGCTCCCTGAAAGGGGGCCTGCCGTCATATACAGGAGTAAACAGAATGAGTAATGCCTGGTCAAATACATTTCGCCGCCGCCTGCTGGCAGGAGAGACCCTGATAGGCAGCTGGTGCGCCCTTGCCAGTCCGCTGACTACTGAAGTGCTGGGGCTGGCAGGCTTCGACTGGCTGG
Source organism: Leclercia sp. UBA7405 (assembly GCA_002469605.1). Taxonomy (GTDB): domain Bacteria; phylum Pseudomonadota; class Gammaproteobacteria; order Enterobacterales; family Enterobacteriaceae; genus Enterobacter. Next base: position 2,787 of record DKMV01000265.1, on the reverse strand, counting down.
TGCTGGACGGCGAGCATGCCCCGAACGACATCACCACCTTTATTCCGCAGCTAATGGCCCTGAAGGGCAGCCACAGCGCGCCGGTGGTACGCGTGCCCACCAACGAGCCGGTGATCATCAAACGCCTGCTGGATATCGGTTTCTATAACTTCCTCATCCCCTTCGTCGAGAGCGAAGAGGAGGCGGTGCAGGCGGTGGCCTCTACCCGCTATCCGCCGGAGGGGATTCGCGGCGTGTCGGTTTCCCATCGCGCCAACATGTTTGGCACCGTGCCCGACTACCTGAATCAGTCGAATAAAAACATCACCATTCTGGTGCAGATCGAAAGCCAGCAGGGGGTGGATAACCTGGACGCCATCGCGGCGACAGAGGGCGTGGACGGCATCTTTGTCGGCCCGAGCGACCTGGCGGCGGCCTTCGGCCATCTGGGTAACGCCAACCACCCTGAGGTGCAGCGCGCGATTCAGCACATCTTTGCCCGCGCCAAAGCGCACGGTAAACCCTGCGGCATCCTGGCTCCGGTTGAGGCTGACGCCCGCCGTTACCTGGAGTGGGGCGCCACCTTCGTGGCCGTGGGCAGCGACCTTGGCGTGTTCCGCTCCGCCACCCAGAAATTAGCAGACTCCTTTAAAAAATAACCACCCTGAGAGAGAGAAACATTATGACGATGAAAGTTGGTTTTATTGGCCTGGGCATCATGGGTAAACCAATGAGTAAAAACCTCATTAAAGCAGGTTACTCACTGGTGGTTGCCGACCGTAATCCTGAAGCCATTGCGGAAGTGATTGCCGCAGGGGCAGAAACCGCCGCCACGGCAAAAGCCATTGCCGAGCAGTGCGACGTGATCATCACCATGCTGCCAAACTCCCCCCATGTAAAAGAGGTGGCGCTGGGCGAAGGCGGCATCATCGAAGGGGCAAAACCCGGCACCGTCCTGATCGACATGAGTTCCATTGCGCCGCTGGCAAGCCGTGAAATCAGCGACGCGCTGAAGGCGAAGGGCGTGGATATGCTGGATGCGCCGGTGAGCGGCGGCGAGCCGAAAGCTATCGACGGCACCCTCTCCGTGATGGTGGGCGGCGATAAAGCTATCTTCGACAAATATTACGATCTGCTAAAAGCGATGGCGGGCTCCGTGGTGCACACCGGTGACATCGGGGCGGGCAACGTCACCAAGCTGGCGAATCAGGTGATTGTAGCCCTGAACATCGCGGCCATGTCCGAAGCCCTGACGCTGGCAACGAAGGCGGGCGTTAACCCGGATCTGGTCTATCAGGCGATTCGCGGCGGCCTGGCGGGCAGCACCGTGCTGGATGCCAAAGCGCCGATGGTCATGGACAGGAACTTCAAGCCGGGCTTTCGTATCGATCTGCATATCAAAGATCTGGCCAACGCGCTGGATACCTCTCACGGAGTGGGCGCCCAGCTGCCGCTGACCGCGGCGGTCATGGAGATGATGCAGGCCCTGCGTGCCGATGGTCTGGGCACTGCCGACCACAGCGCGCTCGCATGCTATTACGAAAAACTGGCGAAAGTGGAAGTCACTCGCTAACAAAGAAGGGCGCGGGAACGCGCCCGGTATTTTTGCCCTGCGCGGTAACAGGCTATAACTATGAAAATCGTAATTGCCCCTGACTCTTACAAAGAAAGCCTCTCAGCTACTGAGGTAGCGCAGGCAATAGAAAAAGGTTTTCGGGAGATCTTCCCCGACGCCGAATATGTCTCGGTTCCGGTTGCCGATGGCGGAGAAGGAACGGTTGAGGCGATGATTGCCGCCACCGGCGGGGCGCTGCAACACGCCGTTGTCACCGGCCCGCTGGGGGAACCGGTAAAGGCCTGCTGGGGGATCTCCGGCGATGGCACCACGGCTTTTATTGAGATGGCCGCCGCCAGCGGCCTGGCGCTGGTACCGCTGGCGCAGCGCAATCCGCTCATCACCACTACGCGCGGTACCGGCGAGCTGATCCTCGCCGCGCTGGATAAGGGCGCGCGCAACATTATTATCGGGATTGGCGGCAGCGCCACCAACGACGGCGGTGCCGGCATGGTGCAGGCGCTGGGCGCCAGGCTGGTGGATGCCAACGGCACCGACATCGGCCACGGCGGCGGTAGCCTGGTGGCGCTGAACGATATTGATATTGCCGGGCTCGATCCACGCCTGAAGGGCTGCGCCATTCGCGTGGCCTGCGACGTCACCAATCCACTGACCGGAGAGCAGGGCGCATCGCGAATTTTTGGCCCGCAAAAAGGGGCCTGCGAGGCAACCATCGCCGAGCTGGACGCTAACCTCAGCCACTACGCCGAGGTGATTAAACGCTCTCTGCGCATCGACGTGAAAAACGTGCCCGGCGCGGGTGCTGCGGGCGGCATGGGGGCGGCGCTGATGGCTTTCCTTGGCGCCGAGCTTAAAAGCGGCATTGAGATCGTGACCCAGGCGCTGCATCTGGAGGAGCACATTCACGACTGCACCCTGGTGGTAACCGGCGAAGGGCGTCTCGACAGCCAGAGTATTCACGGCAAGGTGCCGGTGGGCGTGGCAAGCGTCGCTAAAAAGTACCATAAGCCGGTGATTGGCATTGCGGGCAGCTTGACCCATGACGTGGGCGTTGTTCATCAGTACGGCATCGATGCGGTGTTTAGCGTGCTGACCAGCATCGGCACGCTGGAAGAGGCCTTCCGTGGCGCATTCGACAATATCTACCGTGCTTCACGCAACATTGCCGCCACCCTGCGGGTCGGGATGTTGACGGAGGGGTGACAGCAGGGCGTAAACCCTCTATACTGCGC
>DKMV01000225.1 GCA_002469605.1 Leclercia sp. UBA7405 | reverse complement strand
AACTCACGACGACGAACTTCAGCCAGAACGCCTGCTTTCTCGCAGGAACGCTTGAAGCGACGCAGTGCTACGTCGAATGGCTCGTTTTCACGTACTTTAATTACCGGCATGTAACTCTCACCTTTGATAAATTCGGTTTGCCGCTGGCATCAACGCCAGCTTATTTCAAAATGGTGCGGAATTTTACTGCAATTGCTGCTGCTTTGTAAAGCACCGCGGACGATTTTGAAAGGGGACTTTTATAAGGGAAGGGAGTATACACGAACCAAAGTCCAGGGGTGAGGAAAGTTTTACATCACCCCGCCCAGGCTCTACACTGCGCGGTATCAGAGTGAGGTAAAACAAGTCATGCGTGTACTCGGTATTGAAACTTCCTGCGATGAAACCGGCATCGCCATCTACGACGACGAAAAAGGTCTGTTGGCTAACCAGCTGTATAGTCAGGTGAAACTACACGCTGACTACGGCGGTGTGGTGCCTGAACTCGCTTCCCGCGACCATGTACGTAAAACGGTTCCCCTGATCCAGGCGGCACTGAAAGAGGCCGGTTTATCGGCACAAGATATCGATGCCGTGGGTTACACCGCGGGTCCGGGCCTGGTGGGGGCGCTGCTGGTGGGTGCCACCGTTGGGCGCGCACTGGCGTTTGCCTGGGACGTGCCGGCGATCCCGGTTCACCATATGGAAGGGCACCTGCTGGCACCGATGCTGGAAGATAACCCGCCAGAATTCCCGTTCGTGGCGCTGCTGGTCTCCGGCGGTCATACGCAGCTGATTAGCGTCACCGGCATTGGTCAGTATGAGCTGCTGGGCGAGTCTATTGACGACGCCGCCGGCGAAGCCTTCGATAAAACCGCTAAGCTGCTGGGGCTCGATTACCCCGGCGGCCCGATGCTCTCTAAGCTGGCATCCCAGGGGACGGAAGGGCGCTTTGTCTTCCCGCGTCCCATGACCGACAGGCCAGGGCTGGATTTCAGCTTCTCTGGTCTGAAAACCTTTGCGGCGAATACCATTCGCAACAGCGGTAATGACGATCAAACCCGGGCCGATATCGCCCGCGCCTTTGAAGATGCGGTAGTGGATACGCTGATGATCAAGTGCAAGCGTGCGCTGGATCAGACCGGCTTTACGCGCCTGGTGATGGCGGGCGGCGTCAGCGCCAACCGCACGCTGCGTGCGAAGCTGGCAGAGATGATGCAAAAACGGCGCGGAGAAGTGTTCTACGCCCGCCCGGAGTTCTGCACCGATAACGGCGCGATGATCGCTTACGCAGGTCTGGTGCGTCTGAAGGCGGGGGCGACGGCGGATCTCAGCGTCTCGGTACGCCCGCGCTGGCCGCTGGCGGAGCTGCCAGCAGCCTGAGTTATCGCCTGAATCCGGATGTCAGATAGCAATATCAAACATCCGGCTTCTGGCTAACAGACAATAGAGCTGGCAGTCGTTCTTCACTCCTAACTTCTCCATCGCCCTGATCTTGTGGGCGCTGACGGTTTTAATGCTCAGATGCATACGCATTGAGATCGTCGTCAGGCTTAGCCCTTTGCACAATAAGCGCAGCACATCGGTTTCCCGCGCCGACAGCGATTCCGTTGCCCTGATGTCGGCCGAAAACAGCGTGTGCATCAGCGAAGGATCGACATACACCTCCCCGTCATTCACCGCCTTCAGGGTGTCATGCAGCATCTTTTCACAAATACTGCGGCTAAGATAACCTTTTGCCCCCGCCTCCAGCGCCAGTCGGACAAGCAGCGGGTTCTTATAGGAAGAGAGCACAATGACCTTCAGCGCGGGATAGTGCTGTTTAAGCCATTTGAGCAGCGCCAGTCCATCCAGATTGCTCTGCGGGCTTTGCTGACGGCTGGCCGTTAACGTATATCCCAGCAGCAGGATATCGGGCGTCTGCTGTTCCAGCAGCGCCAGCAGTTCGGCGGTGGAGGCCACTTCGCCGGTTAACGAAAAGCTAGATTGAGCTTCGCTCCCACTGGAGAAAGATTGCTGGTCCATCATCATGGCGTAAACGCCACGACGAATAATGGTATGTTCATCTGCAATCGCAATTTTTACTGCCATCGGATTTTACGTGAGCCTCTTACGCTGCGTTAATGGTTGCCGGTAGCGGCGGGTGAATTTTAACGTAGCCGGTTATTTATTGAGTGCCCGTGATGTATTATTTTTATAGCAAAATAGATTTGCATTTTTTCTGCGGTATTTTGTTGTAAGCTATTTTGATAATTCCCTCTGATGTTCTGCCTTTTTTGGTTATTTTTATCCGCGATATCGGTTGATTTATTAATTAATTCTATTTTTAACCCTGCCTTTTAAATAGGGAGAGGATTCTTAATCTTTAAAAGACAGCTCTTATTGGCCAGTGCGTAATATTTATTCATGATGAAGAGAAGGAACTCTCTTTATTTATGTCATAAAGGAACGTTGGCTAAAATGAAAAAAAGCATTCTCTCTCTTTTAATTTGCGCAGCAGTAACTTGTTCAGCCCATGCTGAAACCGCGCCGGATGTTCAGCTTGCTCAGCAAGGCGTTACTTATACCGCCATTGTGGTAAAGCTGAAGCCCAGCAAACCGCTGCTCAAATCAACCGGTACGACAACCACCACAACCACGGCAAGTAAACTGACTCTCAGCGACCCGTTGCTGGTCCCGACGACGATGTTCAAACCTAAACTGCAAAGTACGCGTACCTCACAAACCAATGAGTTTGCTGAACTCAACGCGCGCTATGGTTTCGACCGCTATCTGCGTATTGAATTACCGGAAAATAAAAGCACCAACAAAGAGTATATTAATAGCGTTATCGCTGAGCTGGAAAGAAACCAGAATATCGAGGTTGTCTATCCAGAAAGTCTTCCTGTCTCCATGGATGAAGGTATTAATAATGATAAGCAAGCGCCAGCATTGTTAAAATCTAGCGTGCAGAGTGGCGTCGGTGCTTCCGGTATACCTGATTTTCGTTATAAACAGTATTATATGAAAGCGCCCACGGAAAAGCAGGCAGGTTATTATATGGGGGGCGTCAACCGTGATAGCGTAAACCAGTATGCAGGCAATGCCGGTGAAGGCGTTACTATTATTTCTATGGAGAACTATATCTGGAATACCAACCACGTTAACCTGCCGAAACCGGCCCTGATCCAGGGTAACGGTACCTTTAATGGTGACGACCATGATACCGCTTCCGTCGGTATTATGGCGGCAACGGACATTGGCACCGGTATGCGCGGTCTGGCCTGGAAAAGCCGGGTCGGTTTCGCTGGATGGCAGAATAACAACCTCTATAACATGATCCCTCTACTGAAAGCAGGTGATGTGGTCCAGATGGGGATGCAGACCGGCGGCGGTGAAGTCGCAGGCTGTACGACCAATACCTGCTACGTGCCGCAGGAAAACAGGCAGGACTACTACGACATCATCAAGGCGCTGACGGATAAAGGCGTTTACGTTATTGAAGCGGCGGGTAACGGTAACGTTAACCTCGACCATACGGGCTTCAACGGCAAATTCAATGTGCATGTCCGTGATTCCGGGGCCATCATTGCCGGGGCGTTCTGCGCGAAAGAGGGAACCAGAGCCTGGTTCAGTACCTATGGTTCACGCGTGACCAGCTCTTCATGGGGATGCTTCGACGTTGCCACCACCGGCTACGGCTCCATAAACAAGGTTGTTAACGCAGAATATACCCACGCCCACTCCGGCACCTCTGCCTCTAACCCGATTATTGCAGGGGTAGTGGCAAGCCTGTCGGGTATTGCCAGGGCGAACGGCATCACCGTTACGCCGGTGCAGATGCGTCAAATTCTGCAGGAGACCGGTACGCCTCTGGCGAACGGCGATTCGGCGCTCGTTGGTACGCAGCCGGATATGGAGCGTGCGGTGGCGAAGATCCTCGCCCTGAAAAATGGCGGTGAAACCCTGCCAGCACCGACGGCGGTAGCGGGTGCGGATTACACTATGGTTTCCGCCACCAGCGGCGTGAGCGTCTATCCACTGGACGGCAGCCAGAGCCTGAACGCCAAATCATACAACTGGAGCGTGACCAAAGGTTCCGGCACCTTCTGGCTGGAGGCGAAGCTCAACGGGACGCTGGTCTCAAGCGTTGATGATGCGCATGCCTATGCCGTGATCCCGGCCAACACTGAGGGTGAAGCGACCTTTACGCTGACCACCACCGGGGCGGATGGCCGCACCGCGCAGGACAGCATGACGATTAAGGTGAGCAAACCGGCGGTTCCGGCGCAGGACGAAACGCCAGCGAAGGATGAGACTCCGGCACAGGACGAAACTCCGGCGAAAGATGAAACCCCGGCTCAGGACACCACGCCGGCTTACAATCCGAAGATTGCTTACCCGGTCAAGTGCACCAAAGTGGCCCATAACGGCAAAATCTGGTTTAACCAGTGGTATGTCAACCCGGGCCAGGAAGAGCCGGGTAAAGGGTTCAGCAGTTGGGGCGCATGGCGCGAGCAGGGCGCATCTAACAACGCCTGTAAATGATAAACGAGCCTGGCTGATGCCAGGCTTTTTTATGCTTTCAGCATCCCCTTCACTTCCAGAAACGCAATAATATTGGCCAGCCCGTCACCCGCTTTCAGGTTGGTAAAGGTCCAGGGGCGCTCGCCGCGCATGCGGTTGGTATCGCGCTCCATCACCTCCAGCGAGGCTCCCACGTAAGGGGCCAAATCGGTTTTATTGATCACCAGAAAATCGGATCTGGTGATCCCCGGCCCGCCCTTGCGCGGGATCTTCTCCCCTTCGGCGACGTCGATCACATAGATAGTGAGATCCGCCAGCTCCGGGCTGAAGGTGGCGCTCAGGTTATCCCCGCCGCTCTCAACGAAAATCAGATCCAGATTACCGAACTTCTCGCTCAGGGCTTCTACCGCCGCCAGGTTCATGGAGGCATCTTCACGAATCGCGGTGTGCGGGCAGCCGCCGGTCTCCACCCCGACAATGCGCTCCGGCTCAAGCGCCCCCGCTTCGGTGAGGATGCGCTGATCCTCTTTGGTGTAGATATCGTTAGTCACCACCGCCAGCTGATACTGGTCGCGCATCGCTTTACACAGGGCTTCCAGCAGGGCGGTTTTGCCCGATCCCACCGGACCGCCGACGCCCACGCGCAGGGGATGTTTGTATTCAGACATAGAGACTCCTCAGGAACGGAATAACCGTGAATATTGTGTTTCATGACGCGCCGAGGCGATAGCGGAGAGCGGCGTGGCCGCCCCCAGCTGGTCATCGCGGCGCAGAAGCGCCTGCTCCAGCCCGTCGGCAAAACGATCGCAGAGTTCGATGAGCAACAGCTGGGCCGCCTGCTGCCCAAAGGGCACCAGCTTGACGCCCGCCATCACCGCGCTCTCAATCCAGCTGTAGCCGAGGCTTAGCGCCATCTCCCGCAGGTCGATTCCCCAGCGCACCCCGAGCCACGCCATGCCGCCCAGCTGGCTTTGCGCGAACAGCGGCAGCCAGTCGGGCGGGCAGTCCGGCTCCCAGCTTTTGATTAGCCGGGTGAAGGCCGCGCCGCGGTTGCGCTCCTCTTCCCGCAGCTCGCGGGTCTCGCGGCAGGCCAGCAGGTACCCCGTCCAGCGTGCGGCACTGGCACGGTCCTGCTGCTCGCAGGCGCGGTACAGGCGGGAAAATAGCGGCAGATCGACGCAGAAAAAGCTCTGCTCCATCTGCTGACACTGCCAGGCTTTAAACGCCGCCGGGGTGGTGACCCAGCCCGCTTCCACCGCCCACTCCAGCCCCTGCGACCAGGTAAAAGATCCCACCGGCAGGCTGCTGCTGGCGAGCTGCATCAGGCGCAGCTGGTGGGAGGGCTCCATCAGCTCATCAACGCCAGCAGGGCAGAGGCGATAAGCCCCCCGCCGAAGGTTTTGCGCAGCCCGTCGTGACGGCGCAGCAGCATGCCCGCCGCAAAGCTGACGCACAGCACCGCGGCGCTGGCGAGCATAAAGCCGCTGGTGAACAGCCAGAAGCTGTGGCCTGCCATCTCAACACCGTGGGCCCAGCCGTGGAACATGGCAAGCAGAGGCACAGCCAGCAGCAGGCGGTTTTCGGTTTTGAACATCATCGCGCCGCATACCGCCAGCGAGGCGATAATCAGCATCTCCATCCCGCCAAAGCCGCCCAACAGACTGCCCGCCACCGCACCGGTCAGCATCATGCCGAGGGTGGCGAACGGCATCAGCAGCCTGCGGCCGCTCAGCGCGGCGAGTACGCCCGCGCCAGTCAGCATCAGCAGGTGGTCAAGCCCGGTCAGGGGATGGAAAAAGCCGGCCTGAAAACTGTCGGCACCATGTCCAGGATGGGCTAGCGCGGGCAGGGAGAAGGCCAGCAGCAGCAGGGGCAATAACTTGCGCATGATGAATCCTTAATGTGAATGAGCGTGAGAGTGCGAATAGGAATGGCCTTCGCTGGCGTAGGCCCCTGCTTCCGGTTCGAAGGGCAGGCTGGCGAACGTTACCTCGAGATCGAACCGCTGGAGCATCTCGTCCAGAACATGATCGTGGTGATAGCGCAGCTCGCCGGGCAGGATTTGCAGCGGCACGTGGCGGTTACCCAGGTGATAGCAGGCGCGAGCCAGCAGGAAGTGATCGGCGCAGCGCACCACCGACAGCGGCTCGGCGGCGGCAATCACTTCCACCACTTCACTCCCGTCAGCGCTGGTGAGCAGATCGCCGCCCCGCAGCAGCAGGCCGCGCGGTAGCATCAGTCCGGCATCGCGCCCGTCATCCAGCACCACGCGGGCGCGGCTCTTGACCCTGACATCAATCGGCAGCGTCACGCGGGCGGTAACGGGGTGCGGATGGTCGAGGCGTTGGGTTAAAGCGATCATGACTCCTCCTCAGAACAGGAAATAGCGTTGCGCCATCGGCAGAACCTCTGCCGGCGCGCTGGTAATCAGTTTCCCGTCGATACGCACCTCGTAGGTTTGCGCGTCGACGGTGATGTTCGGTTGCAGGCCGTTGTGGATCATGTCGGCCTTTTTCACCGTCCGGCAGCCTTTGACCACCGCGGTGGCGCTCTGCAGGTTCAACTGCTGCGGGATGCCGTTATCGGCGGCTGCCTGGGAGATAAACGTCAGGCGAGTAGCGTGGCGGGCGGCACCCAGCGCGCCAAACATTGGCCGGTAGTGCACCGGCTGCGGGGTGGGGATCGAGGCGTTAATGTCGCCCATCGGCGCACAGGCGATCATCCCGCCTTTGACGATGGTGGCGGGCTTCACACCAAAGAAGGCGGGGGACCAGACCACCAGATCCGCCAGCTTCCCGGCCTCAATCGATCCGACCTCATGGGCGATGCCGTGGGTCAGCGCCGGGTTGATGGTGTACTTGGCGATATAGCGTTTTACGCGCAGGTTATCGTTATCCCCCGACTCTTCCGCCAGCGGGCCACGCTGCACTTTCATGCGGTGCGCCACCTGCCAGGTGCGGATAATCACCTCGCCCACCCGGCCCATCGCCTGCGAATCCGACGAGGTGAGCGAGAAGGCGCCGATATCATGCAACACGTCTTCGGCGGCGATGGTCTCCCGGCGAATGCGCGATTCGGCAAAGGCCACATCCTCGGCAATATCCGGGTCGAGATGGTGGCAGACCATCAGCATGTCCAGATGCTCGTCAATGGTGTTGACGGTATAGGGCAGGGTTGGGTTGGTGGAGGAGGGCAGAATGTTGGGGTGGGCGCAGGCGGTAATGATGTCCGGCGCATGGCCGCCGCCTGCCCCTTCGGTGTGAAAAGTATGGATGGTGCGCCCGGCGATGGCCGCCAGCGTGTCCTCGACAAACCCGGCCTCGTTGAGGGTGTCGCTGTGTAGCGCTATCTGGATATCCATCTCATCCGCCACTGTCAGGGAGCAGTCGATCGCGGCGGGAGTTGAACCCCAGTCCTCATGAATTTTCAGGCCAATCGCCCCCGCTGCAACCTGCTCGCGCAGGGCGTCCGGGTTGGAGGCGTTGCCTTTGCCCAGCAGACCGACGTTGACCGGCAGAGTGTCGGCGGCTTGCAGCATCCGCGCGATGTACCAGGGGCCCGGCGTACAGGTGGTGGCGTGAGTCCCGGCGGCAGGTCCGGTGCCGCCGCCGATCATGGTGGTCACGCCGGAGACCAGCGCCTCTTCTGCCTGCTGGGGGCAGATCCAGTGGATGTGCGTATCGACGCCGCCCGCGGTGACGATCTTGCCTTCGGCGGCGATCACCTCGGTGGCCGCGCCGATCGGAATGGTCACGCCGGGCTGAATGTCCGGGTTACCGGCTTTACCAACGGCGACGATCCTGCCGTTCTTCACGCCGATATCGGCTTTGACGATCCCCCAGTGATCGACGATCAGCGCGTTGGTCAGCACCAGATCCACGCAATCCTGCGCCGTCATCTGCCCCTGGCCCATGCCGTCGCGGATCACCTTCCCGCCGCCGAACTTGACCTCTTCGCCGTAGATCGTCAGATCCTGTTCCACCTCGATCCACAGTTCGGTATCGGCCAGCCGCACCTTATCCCCGGTGGTGGGGCCAAACATATCGGCATAGGCCTGACGCGAGATCTCAGCCATGATCCACCTCGCCCATCACCTCACCGCGAAAGCCGACGATGCGCTGTGCGCCCGCCACCTGCACCAGAGTGACAGCACGCTTTTGCCCTGGCTCGAAGCGCACGGCGGTCCCGGCGGCGATATTCAACCGGTAGCCTTTGGTCGGCTCACGATCGAACTTCAGCGCCGGATTCACTTCGTAAAAATGGTAATGGGATCCGACCTGGATCGGCCGATCCCCGTGGTTTTCGACGATCGTCGTCAGCGTCTTGCGCCCGGCATTAATCGCGAGCTGCCCGGGTTGTATTTGATATTCGCCTGGGATCATGCTGCCCCCTTACAGGATCGGATTGTGAACGGTGACCAGCTTGGAGCCGTCCGGGAAGGTGGCCTCCACCTGAATGTCCGGGATCATCTCCGGCACGCCCTCCATCACCTGGCTGCGGGTCAGGACGTGACGACCGGCTTCCATCAGCTCCGCCACCGTCTGCCCGTCCCGCGCCCCTTCCATAATGAAGGCGCTAATCAGGGCCACCGATTCGGGGTAATTGAGCTTCAGGCCGCGGGCGAGGCGGCGCTCGGCTACCAGCGCGGCGGTAAACAGCAACAGCTTGTCTTTTTCTCTGGGGGTCAGTTCCATCGTGCGTCTCTCAGGTATGCCAGATTCGGGGCGAGCAGGGGGCTTTGGCGGTGAGCTGCGGGCGCAGCCGCTGCCAGATCGCGCGCATCGCCTGCTGGCAAATCAGGTTGTCATGGGCCAGAAAACGGACCGACAGCAGGCCGTCGGTGAGGGTGGCCCCGGCAAAGTGCTCCAGCGGTGCAATGGCCTCGCGGGCTTCCTCCAGCTGCGTTTCGCTTGCCGGGTAGAACAGCAGCGTGCCGATCCACGAGTGCTCCGCCACGGGGGTCAGATCGCCGTCGGCCAGGTGCTGGCGCTCGATCAGCAAGGGTTCGCCCTCGAGCCAGACCTCAAGGCGGCTCTCAATGCGCCCGTGGCTGAAAGTTTCGTTGATGACCGGGCGGCCGAGGCAAAACAGCTCCCAGGCCAGCAGAGTGCTGGTGGCGTGGAGATGAAATACCGAGTGCAGGGCTGCATTGGCGCCGGGAAAGAAGATGGTGTCCTGCGGCAGCCACTCGAGGATGGCGTTTTCTTCTATATTGAAGTGCTGCACAAGCCGGGCCTGCGGGCCGCTGCTGCGATAGAACTTGCTGGCGCCGGGCATGGTGATCAGCGCGTGGCTGCTGGCCGCAAGGTGAATATTGATCTCCAGTTCATCGCCCCCAACGATGCCACCGGGCGGATGCAGCAGATAGAGGTGGCAGGTTTCGCCCTCCGGGTAAAAGGGACGCTGAACGGTAAGCGGGCCGACGTGACGGGCAGAGTGAAGGAGGGTTTTTTCCGGGGTGTGACAAAACTGCAAAGCCAGCGAGGCGCGCCAGCCTTGATAGGTTTGATCAGCCACCTGGGTTGCTAACATAGGAGATCCATCTGCTCGTCGTCGGGATGGAATTCAGTATGCCCTGGAGGAAATGAAGGTTGTCATATGAGTCGCTTATGGATGGGGGTTGTTTAAGGTGGGCTATGTAAGGAGGGTGGAATGGTTCCGTTTAATACGACACTGTTTTTAAGGTGACTGTTACTAAGGTGGAATGGTTCCGTTCACCTCACGTCCAGCAGAATATGACGTTCCAGAACCCGTGAACGTGATAAGGGGGCCACCGCGGCCCCCTTATCAATCCCCGCGGCCCCGCAAAGAAATCGGTGCTTCGCACTACGCTCACCTCCCGACCTCCTGCCTGCGGTCGACTCAACTCGACATCCTGTCTC
>DKMV01000058.1 GCA_002469605.1 Leclercia sp. UBA7405 | reverse complement strand
TCCCAGCGCGACTGGCCAATGCCCGCACCCCAGGGGCGTTCATTGTAGCGGTCGGTCTTGTCTTTGTCGTAAGCGAACCGCGCATGCCAGGTGATAGCAGGCACGTAGAGATCATAGTGTTCAGGTTCATTCCAGGTTTGCGCTACGTTGTCGGTAAAAGTCGCAAACCACCCTTTGTTCTCAGCGTTGTCATCGGCCATCGCGCCGAACGAGAAAGTTAACTGACCAAAAACAAACAAAAAAATCAGAGAAAATTTACTCAATACACTCACAATACTTTTTCCATCTTGTTGCTCAGTGCTTATCCTTGCACATGGTAATTGAATGAATGCTTAACAATATTGGTGTTATTCTTAAATATTAAACTTCTCTAATGATACCCACTCTGAACTAAAGTTGGCTGCAGGGCAAATATCACCAGCGCAGTGATTTACACTTTTGTAGCAATACCCGTTCTGACCGCAACAACTGTAACTTCAGCTTAAAAGTGACATTATTGCTTGCCTGAAGTAATAATAAATTACGCATCAGACCACTCACGGATATTGTTTAGCACGCTGCATCTATTTTACGTTCCCCCGCATAGCAGATATAGTGCGATCCCTCTCTTACGTCGAAAATAGGAATTGAGCCCGGGTACCAGCGAGTTAGCTCCCGCTCTCCTGCAAACCGGCTTTCATCTTGCTGACGTGTGCGAGCCTTATCTGTCGCTACCCGCCCCCGCAGAGAGCAAAAGCGCGCAGAACTCGCCTCTAGTCGTAGATTTATTGATTTTGGTCAGCAAGGCCTGGCCACTATTTGGGCACATTTTGACACCTTATTAATCTTACTTATCAATCCCGGCGTTCTGGGCGTTGGGGACAGGGGAATACATGCTTACCGTTATCGAGCTGCTTATCGGGGTGGTCGTCATCGTTGGCGTCGCGCGCTACATCATTAAAGGCTATTCCGCCACCGGCGTGCTGTTTGTCGGCGGCCTGTCGCTGCTTATCGTCAGCGCTCTGATGGGCCACCAGATTCTGCCTGGCAGCGAAACCAGCACCGGTTACACCGCCACGGATATCGTGGAGTACATTAAAATCCTGCTGATGAGCCGCGGCGGCGATCTTGGCATGATGATCATGATGCTGTGCGGTTTTGCCGCCTATATGACCCATATCGGCGCCAACGACATGGTGGTGAAACTGGCCTCTAAGCCGCTGCAGTACATCAACTCCCCCTATCTGCTGATGATTGCCGCCTATTTCGTCGCCTGCCTGATGTCGCTCGCCGTATCGTCGGCCACCGGCCTCGGCGTGCTGTTAATGGCCACGCTTTTCCCGGTGATGGTCAACGTGGGCATCAGCCGCGGCGCGGCGGCAGCCATCTGCGCCTCCCCGGCAGCGATTATTCTCTCCCCTACTTCAGGCGACGTGGTGCTGGCAGCAAAAGCCGCCGAAATGCCGCTGATTGATTTTGCCTTTAAAACCACGCTGCCAATCTCTATCGCCGCCATTATCGGGATGGCGGTAGCGCACTATTTCTGGCAGCGCTATCTCGATAAGCGCGAGCACATCTCTCACGAAATGCTCGACGTCAGCGAAATTACCACTACCGCGCCGGCTTTTTACGCCATTCTCCCCTTTACGCCGATTGTCGGGGTGCTGATTTTTGACGGCAAATGGGGTCCGCAGCTGCACATCATTACCATTCTGGTGATCTGTATGCTGCTGGCGGCGGTGCTGGAATTTGTGCGTGGCTTTAATACCCAGAAAGTCTACAGTGGCCTGGAAGTGGCATATCGCGGTATGGCGGATGCCTTTGCCAACGTAGTTATGCTGCTGGTCGCCGCCGGGGTCTTTGCCCAGGGGCTCAGCACCATCGGTTTTATTCAGAGCCTGATCTCCATCGCCACCTCGTTCGGCTCGGCCAGCATTATTCTGATGCTGGTACTGGTGATCCTGACCATGCTCGCGGCCATGACCACCGGCTCGGGTAACGCCCCTTTTTACGCTTTCGTGGAGATGATCCCGAAGCTGGCCCACTCTTCCGGCATCAATCCGGCCTATCTCTCCATCCCTATGCTGCAGGCCTCGAACCTTGGCCGTACCATTTCGCCGGTTTCAGGCGTGGTGGTTGCCGTGGCCGGGATGGCAAATATCTCCCCCTTCGAAGTGGTAAAACGCACCTCTGTGCCGGTGCTGGTCGGTCTGGTCATTGTGATCGTCGCCACTGAAATCCTGGTGCCCGGTACCGCCCTGGGTTGATTAGCCTGTCCGACAAAAAGCGCCTGCTGGCGCTTTTTGTGTTTTAATAACTTCAGGTAATTATCTGTTTTCAACTATCAGGAAATTAAATGTTCAGGAAGGATGTCGCTTACCGTCTCGGCGCGGCCATGCTGGCGCTGTACGCATGCTCGAATCAGGCCGCCCCGCTGCAGGCCACACAATATGGTGATTTCGACCGTTACGTGCTGGCGCTGTCGTGGCAGTCGGGTTTTTGCCAGAGCATGCACGACCGCAATCGCAGCGAGCCCGACGAGTGCCGCCTGCAAAAAGAGAGTGCGGATAAAACGGCGCTGCTGACGGTGCACGGCCTGTGGCCTGGCTTACCAAAATCAATCGCCGCACGCGGGGTCGATGAGCGCCGCTGGATGCGTTTTGGCTGCGCCACCCGTCCGATACCCAACATGCCGGAAGCCTGGGCCAACCGGAAATGCGCGGCGGCAGAAACCGGCCTATCCCTTACCGGGGCGGCAAAACTGAGTGAAGATATGCCGGGCGCCGGAGGAAACTCCTGCCTAGAACGGTATGAATATGCCAAGCATGGGGTCTGCTTCGGCTTTGATCCGGACGCCTACTTCGGCACCATGGTGCGCATGAATCAGGAAGTGAAAGCCAGCCCGCTGGGACAATTTATTGCGGCAAACTACGGTAAGACCATCAGCCGACGCACCTTTGACGCCGCCGTGGCCAGAAGCTTTGGTAAAGAGACGGTGAAGGCTTTCAAATTAAGCTGTAACGGCAATCCGGCCTATCTGACGGAGATGCAGATCTCCCTGAAGGCCGCCAGCATCAACATGCCGCTCTCCAGCGCCTCTTTTGCCCCGCAGCCGCACCCTGGCAACTGCGGTAAGCAGTTTGTGCTGGATAAAGTAGGCTACTGAGTCTCTATTTGCGCGCGTCCGGGCGTACCATATCAAACCGCTGCGCCTCGCTGATGGCAAAGTAGGCGGAAGGTCCCCCGGCGCGCAGTACGGGCTGGGCGCGGGCCGTCTGGTAAATCCCCTCCTGAAGCAGCGCCTCATCAATGTGTATCCCCACCACTTCGCCCAGCACCAGCCAGCTTTCAATCGGATCGCCGTTAGCTGCGGTAAGCTGAATGCATTGCGACAGGCGACACTCAAAGTTCACCGGGCTTTCCGCCACGCGCGGGACCTTCACCAGTCGGCTTTCTGCTTTGTTGAGCCCGGCGCGGACAAATTCATCTTCGCCCTGCGGCAGGCTGGCAGAGGTTTCATTCATGGCGCTGGCGAGGTCGCGGGTGGTCAGGTTCCAGACAAATTCGCCGGTCTCCACAATATTACGCACGCTGTCTTTCCAGCCGCTGCTGGCAAAACCGATGATGGGCGGATGGTAGTTAAAGCAGTTAAAGAAGCTGTAGGGCGCCAGGTTGTGCTGCCCCGCCTGATTGCTGGAGGCAATCCAGCCGATCGGACGCGGGCCGATAATGGCATTTAAGGGATCGTGCGGCAGCCCGTGCCCCAGGGAAGGTTCATAAAAATACATGGCGCTCTCTGAACGGAAAGAATAGTGACCGGCAGGAGATAAATTGCGCTTCGCTCATTCCCCTGCCCCAGGAGGATCAGCGTAGCGTAATCCAGCAGAATTTACGACGTGATTACCGCCAGCAGCGCGTCGTCTGTCGGCGGTGGCGTCTCACCAGAGGCGCTTGAAAAAATATAACGCAATTTAGCCGAGGATCACGTTAAGACGGCTAAAATCATACGAAAGGCGCAGAGGAGTAATCTGCGGCATGAATGTGAGCCAGGTCACTTCAAACCCGGCGTCAGACTCAGTATCATCAACAGACGTAAAACCCTCGCTGCCAGACGGCGAGGGTTTTCTTTTGGGACCACTTCTGCGGTTGTCGCAGCAATAAAGACATGGAGTAAATAATGTCCAGACCAACAATTATCATTAATGAGCTCGATGCTGAACGTATCGATCGCCTGCTGGAACAACCGGCTTTTGCCTCGTTGCCCGTTGCCGGGGCCCTGAATGCCGAACTGGATCGCGCACAGATGTGTGCGCCGCAGGAGATGCCTCATGATGTGGTTACGATGAACAGCAAGGTAACCTTTCGCGATCTGACCACCGGCGAAGTGCGCACGCGCACCCTGGTCTACCCGGCTCAGATGACCGACAGCAGCACCCAGCTTTCAGTGCTGGCGCCGGTGGGCGCAGCGCTTATTGGCCTGCGCACCGGCGACAGTATCCACTGGACGCTTCCGGGCGGCACCACTACCCACCTCGAGGTGCTGGAACTGCTCTGGCAGCCCGAAGCAGCAGGCGAGTACCTGCGCTAATCCATCTGACCTGGCGATTTCGCTTCGCACAGAGGATGCTTACGCATCCTCTTTCTGCAATTTCACCCATTCCTCTTATTGAGCGTAAAAACCCGTTAATCCAGGCTTAAGCTGTTTTAGTGCCGCGGGGACGGTCATGAATGAGGTGCTGGCTATCTCACTGTTTTTTATCGCGGTAATGGCGATCATCGTCATGGCCGTACTGTTTCTTGAACGCCACCGCTAACCTCACACCCCGCCCGGCATCGGGTTCACCAGCCCCGTCGCACGCTCTTTCGCTACCTCTGCGCTTTCTGCTCCCGGCACCAGAATGATTTTCCGACAATCTTCCTGCCGCTTTTCGAAAATCTCATAGCCGCGCGCAGCCTCTTCAAAGGGCAAATAGTGGGTGACGATCTCTTCCGGCGTCAGCAGCCCCTGCTCGATAAGCGGCAACAGCTCACCCAGCCAGGCATGAACATGGGTCTGCCCCATTTTGAATGTCAGCCCTTTGTCGAACGCATCGCCAAACATGAAGGCGTGAATAAAGCCTGCGTAAACGCCCGGCACGCTGACGACCCCACCCCGGCGTACGGCGGCAATACACTGACGCAGCGCCTTGCCGCTGCTGCCCTCCAGCTTAAGGTTGGTGAGCACGGTTTCGGTGGTGCTCCCCTTAGCCTCAAAACCAACCGCATCAATGACCGCATCCACCCCGCGGTTACCCGCCGTCTGCTCAATGATTTTTTCCGCCGCGTCGTCATCCACGTCAAAGTTGATGGGGATGGCGCCGTAGCGCATGGCGGCGAAGCGCAGTCGGTAATCGTGGTGATCGACCACAAAAATTTGTTCTGCACCCAGCAGGCGCGCGCAGGCAATACTCAGCAAGCCCACCGGACCGGCACCATATACCGCCACGCTGGAGCCTTTACCTATCTGGGCATTTTTAACCGCCTGCCAGGCCGTGGGCAGGATATCGGAGAGGAATAGCGCCTTATCATCCGACAACAGCGGCGGTACTTTGAACGGCCCGACGTTCCCTTTTGGCACGCGCACATATTCCGCCTGTCCGCCGGGCACCCCACCATAGAGGTGGCTATAGCCAAACAGCGCTGCCGGAGGTGGGATCTGCTTCTTGTTCAGCGCCGCGCCCGGGCCTTTGTTGGTGCTTTCACAAGCGGCATACTGATGCATCTGGCAGAAAAAGCAGTCGCCGCAGGCAATGACGAAGGGGATCACCACGCGATCGCCCTTCTGCAAATCTTTTACGCCGCTACCGGTTTCTACTACTTCCCCCATAAATTCATGGCCAAAAATATCGCCGTGTTTGATCTGCGGAATTTTGCCGTGATACAGGTGCAGATCCGATCCACAAATTGCCGTGGCCGTAACGCGCAAAATAATATCGTCCGGCTGTTCGATGCCAGGATCGGCAACATTTTCCACGCGAACATCGTGTGCGCCATGATATGTCAGTGCTCTCATGCAACCTCCGGGAACAGAAAAAAGAGTGGGATACCTTTAAAAGGGTAGTCAGCGGCGGCGCTCTGCTGCGAAATTGTCCGGCTTTGGGATTATTCCTGGCGGAAAGCGCGAAAAGGAGCAGCGCAATCACAGCGGGTGAAAAGTGTCACCGGGTTAGCAGAAACCACAAATATTTTGTGGTTGAATGGATATAGCGTTAATTAACAGGGAGAAAGCCTTATGTACCAGACAATCATTATGCCGGTTGATGTGTTTGAAATGGAACTGAGCGATAAAGCCATCCGTCACGCCGAGTTTCTGGCGCAACAGGATGGCGTCATCCACCTGCTGCACGTCCTGCCCGGCTCGGCCAACTTTGGCCTGTACCGCTTCGCCGCCGATATCCGTCGCTTCGAAGATCACATTAAGCAGGAGGCAGAGACGCGGCTGAAGAGCATGGTGAGTCACTTCAGCATCGATCCTTCCCGCATCCACACCCACGTATGCTTTGGCAACGTGCGCGATGTGGTCAACGAAGTGGCCAGCGAGCTCAAGGCCGACGTGGTGGTGATTGGTTCGCGTAACCCCTCTATCTCTACCCATCTGCTGGGTTCAAATGCCTCCAGCGTGATCCGTCACGCCTTTGTGCCGGTGCTGGTGGTGAGATAAAAGCGGTGAGATAAAAAAAGAGGCTACCCTCGGGTAGCCTCTTCACATTGCAGGTGTAGTCTTACTTTTTTTTATGCAGTTTTGGTGCGGATCAGATAATCAAACGAGCTCAGAGACGCTTTTGCCCCTTCGCCGGTGGCGATGATGATCTGTTTGTACGGCACGGTGGTGCAGTCGCCGGCGGCAAACACGCCCTTCACGCTGGTTTCGCATTTAGCGTCGATGATGATCTCGCCCATGCGGTTACGCTCGATAGCGCCTTCCAGCCAGGTGGTGTTTGGCAGCAGGCCAATCTGTACGAAGATGCCGGACAGCGCCACGCTGTGCACATCGCCGCTGATGCGGTCGCGATACTCAAGCCCGGTCACTTTGCTGCCGTCGCCCTTCACTTCTGTGGTCTGGGCATTGAGCACGATATCCACGTTTTTCAGGCTACGGACTTTATCCTGCAGCACCTGGTCAGCTTTCATTTCCGGGGCAAATTCCAGCAGGGTCACGTGTTCCACGATACCCGCCAGGTCGATTGCCGCTTCAACGCCGGAGTTACCGCCGCCGATCACCGCTACGCGCTTGCCTTTGAACAGCGGGCCGTCGCAGTGCGGGCAGTAGGTCACGCCTTTGGTACGATACTGATCTTCGCCCGGCACGTTCATGTTGCGCCACTTCGCGCCGGTAGCAATGATAATGCTGCGTGCTTTCAGTACCGCGCCGGATGCGGTTTCAATCTGGTGGTAACCGCCTTCCTGGGAGGCCGGAACCAGCTTGCTGGCACTCTGGCTGTCGATAACGTCAACGTCGTAATCGCTCACGTGCGCTTTCAGGGCGCCCGCCAGCTTCTGACCTTCGGTTTTCGGCACAGAGATGTAGTTTTCGATATCCACGGTGTCGAGCACCTGGCCGCCGAAACGCTCGCCCATCAGGCCGGTACGAATACCTTTACGGGCAGAGTAGACCGCCGCCGCTGCGCCTGCCGGGCCGGAACCCACAATCAGCACATCGTATGCGTCACGCTTGTTCAGCTCTTCTGCCGCACGTTTTTCTGCACCGGTGTCCACTTTTGCCACGATCTCAGTCAGCGTCATACGGCCCTGACCAAACTCTTTACCGTTCATAAATACGGCCGGAACGCCCATCACGTTACGTTCGGTGATTTCGTTCTGGAACACGCCGCCATCGATAGCGGTATGTTTGATGCGCGGGTTCAGTACCGCCATCAGGTTCAGCGCCTGCACTACGTCCGGGCAGTTGTGGCAAGAGAGCGAGTAGTAAGTCTCAAACTCAAAATCACCGTCCAGATCGCGGATCTGCTCCAGCAGCGCCTGCGCCTCTTTCGACGGGTGACCACCGGTCCACAGCAGCGCCAGCACCAGCGAGGTAAATTCATGACCCAGCGGAGAGCCTGCAAAACGCGGCCCCTGGGTACCGCCCGGGTTGGTGATCAGGAAGGATGGCTTACGCACCGGCAAGCTATTATCTTCTTTAAAGGTCACTTTCGGTGACAGTTCAGCGATTTCCGCCAGCAGTTCCTTGATTTCTGCCGATTTAGCGCTGTCGTCCAGCGTGGCAATCAGCTCAACAGGTTTAGTCAGCTTCTCCAGGTAGGCTTTGAGCTGGGTTTTCATGTTTGTGTCGAGCATTATTTATCTCCTGCTTATAAAACATCATCATGCAAGCTGCCTTGTACGGGCTGCCTGAATGCAACTTGAATCATGGTGTTGGAATAAAATGGGTGCAGATGCACCCATTGATAAACTCTTTTCCTAAGTATTTCGCGCCAGAGCAAGGCGGCTAGCCTGTGAATCCCCGGAAGCTTACACATGTAAGTGACCGGGGTGAGCAGGCGACGCCAACGCCATTATGGCGTGAAAGACGACGGAAAATTAGATTTTGCCGACCAGGTCCAGAGACGGAGCCAGAGTCGCTTCGCCTTCTTTCCATTTAGCCGGGCAAACTTCGCCTGGGTGCGCAGCAACGTACTGTGCAGCTTTGATCTTACGCAGCAGGTCAGACGCGTCGCGGCCGATACCTTCAGCAGTAACTTCGATCGCCTGGATGATACCCTGCGGGTCAACGATGAAGGTGCCACGGTCGGCCAGGCCTTCATCTTCACGCATGTTTTCGAAGTTACGGGTCAGGGCGCCAGTCGGGTCGCCGATCATCGCATATTTGATTTTTGCGATGGTTTCGGAGCTGCTGTGCCACGCTTTGTGAGTGAAGTGGGTGTCAGTAGATACGGAGTAAACGTCTACGCCCAGCTTCTGCAGCTCTTCGTAATGGTCAGCAACGTCGCCCAGTTCAGTCGGGCATACGAAGGTGAAGTCAGCCGGATAGAAGAAGAATACGCTCCAGCGGCCTTCAGTATCTTTTTCGGTAACTTCTACGAATTCACCGTTTTTGAACGCCTGGTTTTTGAAAGGTTTAATTTTGGTGTTAATTAAGGACATCTATACTTCCTCCGTGTTTTCGTTGAGATGTAAGGTACCTAACTTTCTGTCGATGGGCTAATGCGTTTGCATTATCAAATCAATCAGTCATACCTAACAACTCGCTAAAACCACAATGTGAACTGTTTAACGTAAAAGGGCCGCCTGAACCGGCAGCCCTGATACCTGAACTTCAGTGCCAGCCAATGCTGGCAAAGCATTACGCGCTACATTACCTTTAGCAGGCGTGTAACAGCATCGAAGATTACAACACCCGCACCGCGAAAGGGCAATTGGCAATATCGTATTAATGCCTATGGCTGTGATAGGTTTTGCCTACCCCCTCTCTTTTCACTGAACATAAGGATTTTCCCTTGAAACGCAGCCTCTTACTTACGCTTCTGCCCCTTTTTGCCCATGCCGAAGAGCTGCCCGCCCCGGTTAAAGCCATTGAAAAACAGGGGATTACCATTATCAAATCCTTTGAGGCGCCGGGCGGTATGAAAGGCTGGCTGGGTAAATATCAGGATATGGGCGTCACTATCTACCTGACGCCAGACGGCAAGCATGCCATATCAGGCTATATGTATGATGCGCAGGGCGCTAACCTCAGCGAGCAGGTGATTCAAAAAGAGATCTACGCGCCAGCCGGGCGCGAGCTCTGGCAGCGCATGGAAAAAGCCCACTGGCTGCAGGACGGTAATAAGGACGCCCCCAAAGTCATCTATCTTTTCGCCGATCCCTTCTGTCCATACTGCCTGCAGTTCTGGCAGCAGGCGCGTCCCTGGGTTGAGTCAGGCAAAGTACAGCTGCGCACGCTGCTGGTAGGGGTAATCAAACCCGAAAGCAGCGGTGCGGCGGCCGCCATTCTTGCCGCAAAAGATCCTGCTAAAACCTGGCATGATTACGAGAAATCCGGCGGTAAGCTGCCGCTTACCGTGGCGCAAACGCCTCCGTCGGCGCTATTAAAAACGTTAAAAGATAACGAAGCCATTATGGATGCTCTCGGCGCATCGGCTACGCCTGCCATCTATTACATGAATAAACAGAATGAATTACAGCAAGTGGCAGGACTGCCCGACGCCGAACAGCTCAAAATAATGATGACAACGCCCTGATTCATCGTGACAAGCGGGATTGCAATAATTCCGCTTTTTTTAATGAGAATAAAATTATCCTCGCATATACCCTTCGTTTAATTTAACTAATCATCAACCATGATATATTAAGCTTAAATTTAAGGGCAGTTAAGTCAGGAATTCCAAAGGATGGTGAATAACTGGCTAACTTCTATAGTTATTGTGTATACGCTATTCGTGGCAAAGCAGCTAATCAGGATGAACCATGGCTAATCTCTATGACCTCAAAAAATTTGACCTGAACCTTCTGGTAATTTTTGAGTGTATCTATCAACATCTCAGCATCAGTAAGGCCGCGGAGACGCTTTTTATTACCCCTTCAGCGGTAAGCCAGTCCCTACAGCGTTTGAGAAACCAGCTGAACGATCCCCTCTTTATCCGGGCAGGTAAAGGCATCACGCCCACGACCGTTGGCGTTAATTTACACAAACATCTTGAAGAAAATCTGAATCAGCTCGAGCAGACGATTAACATCATGCACAGCTCAACGCTGCAAAAAAGCGTGGTAATCTATGCTCCCCAGGTGCTGACCCCGGACCGGCTTTTTGCGCCGATGAAAATGCTGATTCGCGAGCATAATTACGAGATTGAATACCACGATCTCCTGTTATCAAAAGAGTCTGCCGAAGATCTGCTGGCCTACCGTAAAGCCGATCTGGTATTCCCGTTCTCGCCGACTAACAACCGCTCTGTGGTCTGCACCCCTTTTATGTCTCTGAAGTTTGTCCTGGTATGCCGGCAGTCGCATCCGCGTATCGGCGATACGGCTACTCCGGAGCAGTTAAGCGCTGAAAAATTTACCTACTTTATGTCCACCGATGCCGGTTTAAACAACATCCGCGCGGACGCGGAACAGCGTGTGCCGGACCGAAAGATTGGTTTTCGCAGCGACTCCTTTTTCTCGCTCATTAATATGATTAGCGCCTCCAATTTGTTGGGTTATATTCCTGAAATTGCTTATCAACAATATCGCGATACCCTGCAGTTAAAAAAAGTGGAGACGGGTTACTCCCTGCCGGATTTAAACATTTATATGATGTATAACCGGGCAGCAATAGGCAGTAGTCTTTTCTCTACCTTCCTTGAAAAAGTTACCACGGAAGGATTTAAGTATGACTGATAGCGTTTCCTGCTGTTAGTTTCATTCTGCTGTAATATATACGCCGGGTTAATTTATCCGACGTATTTAGTAAGCGAAATAATACTTAGCCTTATAACCTGTTCAGGCGTTCTGCGGCAGCCAGCAGCGTGCTCTCCTGTTTAGCAAAACAGAGGCGAATTAATTTATGTGGAAAAGGGTCGGCGCAGAATACCGAAAGCGGGATCGCGGCGACCCCTGCCTCTCTGGTCAGCCACTGGCAAAAGCTCACATCATCAAGATCGGAAATGGCGCTGTAATCTGCCAGCAGGAAATAGGTGCCCTCGCAGGGCAGGATTTTTAGCCGGCTGTCGCACAAGGCATTGATAAAAAGATCCCGGCGGGCGCGATAAAACGCCGACAGTTCACGGTAGTGCTCCGGCTGCTGGCGCAGCATATCGGCTATCGCCAGCTGGGCCGGGGTATTAACCGCAAAGGTGAGATACTGGTGTACCTTGCGCAGTTCGGCGCTGATGGCGGCGGGCGCCACGCAGTAACCCACTTTCCAGCCGGTCATATGAAAGGTTTTGCCAAAGGATGAGATGGCAATAGCCCGCTCCCGCAGCTGCGGATGCGCCAGCACGCTGGCATGCCCCTCTTCGGCAAAACAAATGTGTTCGTATACTTCATCGCTCAGCACATAGATCTCATGCTCCGCAATCGCCTGCCACAGGGCCGCAAAATCGGCCTTTTGCCATACCGTGGCCGAGGGGTTATGCGGCGTATTGAGAATCACCAGCCGGGTTTTCGTGTTCAGCAGCGCGGCAAATTTCTGCCAGTCCGGGCGGAAGTGGGGCGGCTGCAACGCCACCCGCTTCACTACCCCGCCCGCCAGCTCAATCGCCGGCGCGTAGCTGTCGTAGCTGGGATCGAAGCAGATAACCTCATCGCCGGTACGCACCAGGGCGGTAATGGCCGCATACAGCGCCTCCGTCGCCCCCGCCGTTACCGTAATCTCGCTACCGGCATCAGGTTTATAGCCATACAGCTCCGCCGTTTTATCGGCGATAGCATCGCGCAGCGGCTGCGCCCCGGTCATGGGTGCGTACTGGTTGGCACCCAGGGCTACATGATGCGCCAAGCGCGCCTGCAAATAGCCCGGCCCGTCGAAATCCGGAAAGCCCTGCGAGAGGTTAATCGCATTGTGCTCCTGCGCGAGGGCGCTCATCTGCGTGAAGATAGTGGTGCCGAGATGGGGAAGTTTACTCTCTGGAATCAACGGGTTAGATGTCATGGTGTTGTGCCTGTATGTAATACTTATGTTGCTGCCACTATAACACGATGTTAGTCTTTGGCAATCAAGACGCTTAGACGTCCATACGGGTCGACAGAGGGATAAAGGAAATGAGAGAGAACCTGCAACTCACGCAACTGGTCGATGCCTGTCGCTGGATCGGCGCCAAAGGCTGGGCGCCGGCTACCGGCGGCAATATGTCCGTGCGCCAGGATGCGGCCTTCTGCTGGTTGAGCGAATCGGGCAAAGATAAAGGCAGCCTTACGCCTGCGGATTTTTTGCAGGTAGAGATCGCCACCAACCGCGCCCCTTCCGGCCGTAAACCCTCGGCAGAAACCGGCCTGCATACCCTGATTTATCGCCTCTTTCCGGACGCCAATGCCGTGCTGCACGTCCATACGGTGAACGCCACGGTATTGTCGCGCATCGTTAAAACGCCGGAGCTGAATATCAGCGGCTTCGAGATGCAGAAATCCCTCAGCGGCCAGACCAGCCACCTGGATACCCTCTCCGTCGCGGTTTTCGATAACGACCAGGATATCGACGCCCTCGCCTCGCGTATCGCCAACTACGCCCGGGAACGCCCGCTGAATTATGGTTTTCTTCTGCGCGGCCATGGCTTAACCTGCTGGGGGCGCGATGTGGCCGAAGCCCGCCGCCACCTGGAAGGACTTGAATTCTTATTTGAATGCGAAATGCGTTTACGACAACTGGAGAGAGTATGATTCGCGCGATTGTGACGGATATTGAGGGCACCACCAGCGATATTCGTTTTGTCCATAATGTGTTGTTCCCCTATGCGCGCGAGCGGCTGGCGGCCTTTGTGACTGCCCAGCAGTATGCCGAGCCGGTGAAGTCCATTCTGGATAACCTGCGCGATGAGATTGAACAGCCTCAGGCCAGCGTCAGCGAACTTATCGACACCCTGTTCCAATTTATGGATGAGGATCGCAAATCCACCGCCCTGAAGGCCTTGCAGGGGATCATCTGGCACGACGGCTACGTTAACGGCGATTTTACCGGCCATCTCTACCCGGACGTGCTGCCCGCCCTTGAAAAGTGGAAGGGGCAAGGCATTGATCTTTATGTTTATTCCTCTGGCTCCGTTGCAGCGCAAAAACTGTTATTTGGC
>DKMV01000049.1 GCA_002469605.1 Leclercia sp. UBA7405 | reverse complement strand
CGCGAAGCGAAAAAGCACTACGACGAAGATGAAGCCTTCGCCGAGCGCGCCCGCAGCTACGTGGTTAAGCTGCAGGGCGGCGACGAGTATTTCCTGCAGATGTGGCGCAAGCTGGTGGACATCACCATGTCCCAGAACCAGATCACCTACGATCGTCTGAACGTCACCCTGACCCGTAAAGACGTGATGGGCGAAAGCCTCTACAACCCGATGCTGCCCGGCATCGTGGCGGACCTGAAGGCCAAAGGCCTGGCGGTAGAGAGCGAAGGCGCGACCGTGGTATTCCTTGATGAGTATAAAAACAAGGAAGGCGAACCTATGGGCGTCATCATCCAGAAGAAGGATGGCGGCTACCTCTACACCACCACCGATATCGCCTGCGCCAAGTACCGCTACGAAACCCTGCATGCAGACCGCGTGCTTTACTACATCGACTCCCGCCAGCACCAGCACCTGATGCAGGCGTGGACCATCGTACGTAAAGCAGGCTACGTGCCGGAATCCGTGCCGCTGGAGCACCACATGTTCGGCATGATGCTGGGTAAAGACGGCAAGCCGTTTAAAACCCGCGCCGGTGGCACCGTGAAGCTGGCGGATCTGCTGGACGAGGCGCTGGAGCGCGCCCGTCGTCTGGTGGCGGAAAAGAACCCGGACATGCCTGCCGACGAGCTGGAAAAACTGGCCAATGCCGTGGGTATCGGCGCGGTGAAATACGCGGATCTCTCCAAAAACCGCACCACCGACTACGTGTTCGACTGGGATAACATGCTGGCCTTCGAGGGCAACACCGCGCCGTACATGCAGTACGCCTACACCCGCGTGCTCTCCGTCTTCCGCAAAGCCAATATCGACGAAAGCGCCCTTGCGGCGGCACAGGTGATTATCGCAGAAGATCGCGAAGCCCAGCTGGCGGCGCGTCTGCTGCAGTTCGAAGAGACGCTGACCGTTGTGGCCCGCGACGGTACGCCGCACGTGATGTGTACTTACCTGTACGATCTGGCCGGCCTCTTCTCCGGCTTCTACGAACACTGCCCGATCCTCTCCGCCGAGAACGAAACGGTGCGCAACAGCCGCCTGAAGCTGGCGCAGCTCACGGCGAAGACCCTGAAGCTGGGTCTGGATACCCTGGGTATCGAAACCATCGAGCGGATGTAAGCAGAACAGATGTAAAAAAACCCGGCAAGCGCCGGGTTTTTTATTATCAGAAGTATTTGCGCAGATATTCCGTGAGACAAAGGATCGCCATCGCCTGGCCGTAGGGCATGGAGGTGAGCGGGATCTGGCGATAAAACTCAAGATCGCTGCCCATCCCGGTGCCGAACGAGGTCTGCAACAGCTCCCCTTCCGGCGAGATGTTTTGCACGATCCCGCGAATGGCTTTCTCTGCCACCTCCGCGTACTCTGCCCCCACGTAGCGTTTGCGCACCGCCTTCAGAATGCCGTAGGCAAAGCCCGCGGTGGCGGACGCTTCAAGGTAAGAGTCCGGATCGTCCAGCAGGGTGTGCCACAGGCCGCTTTCGTCCTGACACTTCGCCAGGGCGGCGATCTGCGCGTTCAGCACCTGCACCAGATAGCGGCGCACGGCGTTGTTCTCCGGCAGATCCACCAGCTCGAGGAAATCCGGGATCACGATGGTGAGCCAGCTGTTGCCGCGCGCCCAGCGGGCTCGGGCAAAGTTATGCTGTCCGTCGTAATTCCAGCCGTGGAACCAAAGGCCGGTCTCACGGTCCATCAGGTTTTGTACGTGCAGCAGGAACTGATATACCGCCTCCTCCACGTACTCCGGCTTGTTCAGCAGCTTGCCGATTTTAGCCAGCGGCAGAACGGTCATCATCAGGGTGTCGTCCCACATCTGCTGATGGTTCTCTTCCGCCAGGGTGATGTGCTGCATGCCGCCGTAATCGGTGCGCGGCATCTCGTTCATCGCCCACTCGGCCCAGCTCTCAAGCCAGGGCAGCCAGGCCGGATTGCGTGTCTCTTCATAGCGGTAGGCCAGGGTTAAAAAGGGCGACATGGTGTTGACGTTTTTGGTGGTCGCCCCTTCGTTGAAGCGATCCCGGAACCAGCTGTCGATGATATCGCGCATTCCTTCGTCGCCGGTCTGGCAGTAGTACTGCCAGATACCGTAGAGCCCCACGCCGTGCGTCCACTCCCAGCCCGCCCAGCCTTTGGTGTCAATCACGCGCCCGTCGTCCAGCCGCAGTAAAAACTCACCGGTCTTGTCGTGAATGTTCACCAGGTTATGCGTCACCTTTTCAATCAGCGATTTCAGCTCTTCCCGGGCGATGAAACGCTCCGGCTGACGGAGTAACGCGCTATGTTTGACAGGCCAGACCTTCATATTATTAACCTCTGTTTAATGTCGAATTCAGTGGAGCACCCGCTTTCAGGGACGGCGCGGCGGGCTTATTGCGATTCAGATAACCGATGTTGTTATTCCCCCACAGGCACTCATAAGGCATGCCCGCCAGCATCTCCACGGTGGCGCGGGCTTCCGGCGTGGCGGTTTCCGGGATCGCCCGGCCGGACTCGCGCATTTTGGCGGTTTCTTCGCGCAGGACGCTGTGGGTGTGCAGATTGAGCTTGAAGCGCAGGGAGACCAGGAAGCCGCAGAACAGCACCAGGATGGTTCCCACGCTCAGGATCATCAGAATGGTGTGGCTCACCCCTTCGGCCTGTACCTTCTGGCCGCTGACAAAGCCCGAGGCCTGCATCACAATCCCCACCAGCATCACGGCGCCAGCCTGGGAGGCCTTACGGGTCAGGGTCATAATGCCGGCGAAAATCCCTTCCCGGCGCTGACCGGTCACGACTTCGTCCACGTCGGCAATATAGGTGTAGGTGTTCCATGGCACGTAGTTGATACCGCCGCGGCCCAGCCCGGCAATTGCGGAAACCAGCAGCAACAGGGAGTAAACGTCACTCAGGCCGGCGTAGTAGAGGCCCGCGTAGGAGAGCGATGCCAGGCCGAACAGCACCACCACCATGCGGTAGGAAGGAGCCGGCCCGAAGCGGATGCAGAGCGGGATCATGGCGATAACCGCGATGAACTGGAAGATAGCCATGGTGCCCAGCAGGTTAGAGGCCATGGAGGCTTCCTGCATCAGGACAAAGACCACGTAGTAGGTAAAGACGGCGTTAAATACGTCCTGAGCAATATAGCCGCCGAGGTACATCCCCAGATGCTGGCGGAAGATCTTAATGCGCAGGGTGGAGCTCAGCTCGGTAAAGAGACGGCTCAGACTCTGGCTGAGGGTGAGCTGTTTTTTCTCCTCTTCGGCCCGCAGCGCCGCTTCGGTCCACTCAGCGCGCGGGCGCTCCCAGGTAAAGCACCAGACGAAGATCAGCATGATGGCGCAGAGCACCGAGAAGACCAGGCTCGCATAGAAGAAGGAGATGGCGTTATCTTTGCCGAAGGTGGTCAGCAGAACGCCCGGCAGGAAGGAGGCGAGGATCGCCGACATCTGCGCCATGGAAATGCGCGCGCCAGAGAATTTGGTCTTCTGTTTGAAATCGTCGGTCATCTCCGGCACCAGGGTTTCGTAAGGCACCAGGATCATGGTGTAAACGACGTCAAACAGCAGATAAGTGAGCAGGTAATACCAGAAGCCCATGTCTCCTACCCACATCAGCGAGTAGCTAAATACGCAGGGAATACCGAGCAGAATAAAGAACTTGCGCCGGCCAAAGCGTTTGCCAAGCCAGGTGGTGCCAAAGTTATCGGTTAAAAAGCCCATCAGCGGGCTTACTACCGCATCCAGTACCCTTGCCGCCGCGAAGATAAAGGTGGCTTCGATAGGGGAAAGGCCGCAGAAGGTGGTGTAGAAATATAATAGCCATGCGGCGGTCAGCGCGGTGGTGCCCGCCCCGAGGAAATCGCCTGACCCGTAGGCCAGATAATTTGCCAGTCCAATTTTACGTGTTTTCATTGCCGTCAGCCCTGTAAGTTTTGGGAGACTCCCTGACAACCACACCTGAAACGGGAGTTTATACAGGGCTACAGTAAAAGCATCCCGCAGGGGAAACCTTTCTGTTTCTGCCACCAGCGTTAAGGCTCTGGCAAAAATGCAAAGAGATTCACAACGCGTGTCACTGATTTATAAAACAGTGTTTCTTTTGCATCAAAAGGCGGGGTCAATTTTGCGAGCCAGCCATCATAAAAGCCTGATGGCCGGCGAAAAGGTGGGCAGTTAGCGGTAGTTCACAATCACTTCATTGCGCTGGATTTTCAGCGCCGGGATCAGCCGTCCGCCGCCCGGGACTTCCCAGATAAAGCGCAGGGGTTCCACGGCGGGCACGTTACTGAAGGCGTAGGTGGTGCCGCTCTGCCCATCAAGCTCGGTACAGCGCGACTGGGAGCAGAGACGCACCCGCAGCCCGGCGGGGATCGGGCCGTTAAGCTCATAGCGCCAGGCTACCAGGGTCATCAGCCCGGAGACCGGCTGGCTGGCGGCCAGCGGTCGTGAGGAGGCCGCCACGCCCCGGTGATTGAGGGTCAGGCCAATACTGCTGGCCTGCCAGCTCCCCTCACCCGCCGCCTGCGCCATCAGCGGCAGGGCCAGTAGCCAGAGTAATTTACGCATTACTGACCTCCGATGGTGGCGGTCATGCGGATATGACGGTTATCCGACAGCTCCAGATTGGACAGCACCACCAGCTGCGACAGGCTGCGGCGCAGGAAGCGCGAGAGCAGCGGACGCAGGGCGTGGTTCACCAGCAGCACCGGCGGTGCCCCCAGCATCTCCTGACGCTGTAGCGCCTCCTGAGTCTGGGCCAGCAGGCGATCCGCCAGCCCAGGCTCCAGCCCGCCGCCGCCCTGCAGTGCCTGCAGCAGCAGACGCTCAAGCGGGGTATCGAGGCCGATAACCTGCACTTCGCCGTTGCCCGGGAACCACTGCTGGGTAATCGCCCGGCCCAGCGCCACGCGCACCACCGCCGTCAGCTCGTGAGGATCGCTCTGAAGCGGCGCATGCTCGGCCAGGGTCTCCAGAATAGTGCGCATGTCGCGGATTGGTACCTTCTCATCGAGCAGATTTTGCAGCACTTTGTGCAGGGTGGTCAGGGTAACCACGCCCGGGACCAGATCTTCCGTCAGCTTCGGCATCTCCTGGGTGACGCGGTCAAGCAGCTGCTGCGCCTCCTGGCGGCCGAACAGCTCCGCCGAGAACTGGCCGATCAGGTGGTTAAGGTGGGTGGCGACTACGGTACTGGCCTCCACCACCGTATAACCCTGGATCTGCGCCTGCTCTTTGAGGGCGCTTTCGATCCAGATGGCCGCCAGGCCAAAGGCCGGGTCGATAGTCTGCTCGCCCGGCAGCGTCCCCGCCGCCGTACCCGGGTTAATCGCCAGCCAGCGTCCTGGATAGGCGTCGCCGCTGCCAATCTCCACCCCTTTCATCAGGATGCGGTAGCGGGCGGGAGGCAGATCCATATTGTCGCGAATGTGCACCACCGGCGGCAGGAAGCCCATATCCTGGGCGAATTTTTTACGGATACTGCGGATACGCCCTAATAGCTCGCCATCCTGCTGGAAATCCACCATCGGGATCAGGCGGTAGCCCACCTCCATTCCCAGGGAGTCCTCCAGCTGCACGTCATTCCAGGTGGCTTCCACCGCCTGGGTGTTTTCCGGCATCTTCACCGGCGCAGGCTCGGCCTTCGGTTTGGCTTCGCGTCCGCGCAGCCACCACGCCAGCCCCAGCAGCGCCCCGGTAAACAGCAGGAATACCAGGTTCGGCATGCCGGGCACCAGCCCCAGCAGGCCAAGCACCCCTGCCGCCAGCATCAGCACGCTCGGGTTTTTAAACAGCTGGGTGACCATCTGCTCGCCGACGTCCTGATCGGTGCCGACGCGGGTCACGATAACGCCCGCGGCGGTGGAGATCACCAGCGCCGGGATCTGCGCCACCAGGCCGTCACCGATGGTCAGCAGGGTGTAGCTTTCTGCCGCATGGCCCATGTCCATCCCGTGTTGCAGCACCCCTACCAGCAGGCCACCCACCACGTTGATCACCATGATCAGAATACCGGCGATGGCGTCGCCGCGAACGAACTTACTCGCACCGTCCATCGAGCCGTAGAAGTCCGCCTCCTGGGTCACCTCGGAACGCCGCTTTTTCGCTTCATCTTCGGCAATCAGCCCGGCGTTCAGGTCGGCGTCGATCGCCATCTGTTTGCCCGGCATCCCGTCCAGCACGAAGCGCGCGCCCACTTCGGCGATACGTCCGGCACCCTTGGTGATAACCATAAAGTTGATGATGACGAGAATAACGAACACCACGATGCCGATGGCGAAGTTGCCGCCCACCAGGAAGTGGCCGAAGGCTTCAACCACTTTACCCGCCGCCGCTGCCCCCGTATGGCCCTCCATCAGGATAATACGGGTAGAGGCCACGTTGAGCGCCAGGCGCAACAGGGTGGTAAACAGCAGAATGGTCGGGAAGGCCGCAAACTCCAGGGTGCGCTGGGTGAACATCGCCACCAGCAGCACCATGATCGACAGCGCAATGTTAAAGGTAAAAAGCAGGTCGAGGATAAATGCCGGCAGCGGCAGTACCATCATCGACAGAATTAGCAGGATGAGGATCGGCCCGGCGAGGATCTGCCATTGGGTCGATTTCAGGTTGCCGGGGAGGCGCAACATTGCCACCAGATTAGCCATCAGTGTCCTTCTCGTTCATAAAGTCCAGCGCTTCAGGCACCGGTAGATTCTCAGGTTTAACAGGTCGCTGCCCGCCGGCAAGACGCCAGCGCTTCAGCTGCCATACCCACGCCAGCACTTCCGCCACGGCGGCGTACAGCTGGCCCGGGATCTGCTGTCCGATCTCAGCGTGTCGATAGAGGGCACGCGCCAGCGGCGGCGCCTCCAGCATCGGCACGCGATGTTCATTGCCAATCTCACGGATACGCAGGGCAATCAGCCCTGCCCCTTTGGCCACCACTTTTGGGGCGCTCATTTTGTTCTCGTCATACTGCAACGCAACGGAGTAGTGGGTCGGGTTGGTGACGATCACGTCGGCTTTCGGCACATCTTCCATCATGCGGCGGCGAGCGGCGGCACGCTGCATCTGGCGGATACGCCCTTTTACGTGGGGGTCGCCTTCCATCTGCTTAAATTCGTCGCGCAGATCCTGGCGGGACATGCGCAGCTTTTTAATGTGGCTGTAGATCTGGAAGATAACGTCAAAGCCCACCATCGGAATAATCGACAGCACCACCAGCAGGGCGCAGAGCCCCACCAGGTTGAGAGCGCTGCCCATGGCGGCAACCGGCGACTCGCTGATCAGGCGCATCATATCCGGCCAGTGGTGCCAGAGGTAAAACCCCGCTGCGCTGCCCATCAGGGTGGCTTTCAGGATCGCCTTCAGCAGCTCTGCGCCGGTCTGGGCCGAGAACATGCGGGCAATCCCCGGCAGCGGGTTGAGTTTGGAGAATTTGGGCTGGATCGCTTTGCCGCTAAAGACCAGGCCGCCCAGCATCACCGGCGAGATCAGCGCCACCAGCACCACGCCGGTAATCAGCGGCAGCAGCGCCACCATCGCGCCTTTGATCAGCATGATTATCTGGCTCAGGATCAGGTTAGGGTCGTTGACCATGCTGTGGTCAAAGCGCAGCCCGGCCGAGAGCATCCCTGCCAGCCTGCGGGCAAGGGATTCGCCGCCAAACCAGATAATGCACACCCCTACCAGCAAAATCAGCAGGGAGGTGAGTTCTCTGGATCGGGGTATTTGCCCTTCCTCACGCGCTTTATCAAGTCGGTGGGGTGTGGGGGCTTCTGTTTTGTCGTCGCTATCTTCTGCCACGGCAAGGATCCCGCAGGTGGAGGTTTGGCAATATCATGCCAGCCGCCTGCAAAGCTAATGGGCAGAGTAACGTACAAAAAGGGCAGGTTTTTACGATATAGGCGTAAAAGCTCCGGTTCCGTTGCCGAAACCGGAGCGGGGTCCATCAGAAGCCTAAGCTGTCCAGCAGGTCGTCTACCTGATCCTGGCTGGCAACCACGCCGGCTTTGGTGGTGTCGAGCTGCGGGCCGTTCAGCAGACTTTCGTTTTCACGCTTCGGACGCGCGGCCGGCTCCGGCATGTTCTCCAGCAGCACCATCAGCAGCTGACGCTCAATCTCCTGGATAACATCCATCATGCGCTTGATAACCTGACCGGTGAGGTCCTGGAAATCCTGCGCCATCATGATGTCCAGCAGCTGGGCGTTGGTAAAGCTGGTGTGGCCGGGCACCTCTCCCAGGTACTGACGGGTATCGGTAACCAGCTCGCGGGCGTCAGACAGCTCGATCGGGTTTTCGAACCACTCATCCCAGCGTTTGGTCAGGGCTTTCGCCCCCTTCTCCATCTCGTCCTGGTGCGGCTGAGAAGCTTCAACGCTGTTGAGCGCACGCTCGGCCGCCTGGGCGGTCATCTGCACGACATAATCAAGACGATCGCGGGCATCGGGAATCGCTTCCGCCGCTTCGGCAATCGCCTGATCGAGGCCCAGCTCACGCAGGCTGTCGCGCAGCATGCGCGTCAGGCTACCGATGCGGGCGATAATGTCCCCGGGCGATTGCTCATCCGTAGGTTTCATTTGCGATTGCATCATCATCATCCGGTCCTCACATGCCGAGTTTCTCGAAGATCTTGCCGAGTTTCTCTTCCAGAGTTGCCGCGGTGAACGGTTTCACCACATATCCGCTTGCGCCTGCCTGAGCGGCCGCAATAATGTTCTCTTTCTTGGCTTCTGCGGTCACCATCAGGACCGGCATCGCCGACATGCTGCCGTCGGCGCGAATGGTTTTCAGCAGTTCCAGACCATCCATGTTCGGCATGTTCCAGTCGGAAATCACGAAACCAAAACCGCCTGCCTGCAGTTTATTCAGCGCATCGACGCCGTCTTCTGCCTCTTCAACGTTGTTGAAGCCCAGCTCTTTCAGCAGGTTGCGCACGATGCGACGCATGGTGGAAAAGTCATCCACAACCAGAAACTTAAGCTCTTTATCCGCCATAAAACTACACTCCTCGTTAAATACGTATTGCCTGTCCGGCACTGATTTTTGCCAGCATCTGCTGGCTTACCTGGCTAAGATCGACCACTTCGCTCACGCCACCCATATTGATGGCCTCGCGCGGCATGCCGAACACCACACAACTTGCTTCATTCTGCGCGATGGTCCAGGCGCCAGCCTGGTGCATCGCAAGCATTCCGGCGGCGCCGTCGTTGCCCATCCCCGTCAGGATCACCCCAACGGCGTTGCGCCCGGCGTGTTTCGCCACCGAATGAAACAGTACATCCACCGACGGCCGGTGTCGGTTTACCGGCGGCCCGTCATGAATTCGAATCTGATAGTTCGCCCCGCTGCGCGCCAGCTCCATATGCTTATCGCCGGGGGCGATATAGGCATGGCCCGGCAGAACGCGCTCGCCGTCCTCCGCCTCTTTCACGCTTATCTGACAGAGCTTGTTCAGACGCTCGGCAAAAGAGCGGGTAAAGCCCGGCGGCATATGCTGGGTAATAAGAATACCGGGGCTGGAGAGCGGCAATGGCTGGAGTACATGGCGAATCGCCTCTGTTCCGCCGGTTGACGCGCCTATCACCAGCAGTTTTTCGGAGCTGAGCAGCGGCCCTGCCTTCAGGGTCGCCGGCGCCGCCATCGGTTTATGCGCCGCCAGCTTCGCCCGCGAGGCGGTGCGAATTTTGTCGGCGATCATCTCGCTGTAGGCCAGCATCCCTTCGCGGATCCCCAGTTGCGGCTTGGTGACAAAGTCCACCGCCCCCAGCTCCAGCGCGCGCAGGGTTATTTCAGAGCCTTTACCGGTCAGGGATGAGACCATCACCACCGGCATCGGCCGCAGGCGCATCAGCTTTTCGAGGAAGTCGATACCGTCCATGCGCGGCATTTCCACGTCCAGCGTCAGCACATCCGGGTTATATTTTTTAATCAAATCCCGGGCGACCAGCGGATCCGGGGCGGTCGCCACCATCTCCATGTCGCTGTGGCTGTTGATAATCTCCGTCATGATCTGGCGCATCAATGCGGAATCATCCACAGCCAGGACCCTGATTTTACTCATGCTTTATCCTTACTCAGCGCATATACCGTCTGCCCACGAAGGCTAAACTCACGCACGAGGTTGCTGAAATTCTCCGAATGACCGGCAAACAGTAATCCGTCTGGTTTGAGCAGCGGCACAAAGCGGCGCAGGATCTCCTGCTGCGTCGTTTTGTCGAAATAGATCATTACGTTACGGCAAAAAATAGCGTCAAATGGGCCCGGCACGCTGTACTGCTTATCCAGCAGGTTGAGCTGGGTAAACTCTACGTTGTTGGCCAGCTCCTGACGCACCCGCACCAGCCCCTCATGCGGGCCGGTGCCGCGCATGAAGTAACGCTGTAGCTGCTGCGGCGACAGGGTTTTTAGTTCGTCCTGGCGGTAGATGCCGCTTTGTGCTTTTTGCAGCACTTCGGTATCAATATCGCTGGCGAACACTTTCCAGCGGCCGGGGGCGGTGCCGAGCGTATCCGCCAGCGTGATCGCCAGCGAATAAGGCTCTTCACCGGTTGAGGCCGCCGCGCTCCAGACGCGGTACTCACCCGTGCGACGCCGGGCGTGGTCCGCCAGTACCGGGAAGTGGTGTCCTTCGCGGAAAAAGGCGGTCAGGTTGGTGGTCAGGGAGTTAATAAACGCCTGCCATTCCGCGCTGTTCGGGTTAGCTTCCAGCATGCCCAGATAGCGGCCAAAATCATCCAGCTCCAGGGTTCGCAACCGCCGTACCAGCCGGTTGTAGACCATGTCACGCTTGTGATCCGCAAGTACGATCCCCGCGCGCTGGTAGATTAATTGACATATCCGACGGAAATGCGCGTCGGACAGCGCGAGGCGCTGTGTCATCTGTAACAATAATGACGATTGCCCTGGGGGCAGAGTTGATGTCATAGCGCCTTCTTAATCACTTTCAGGATCCCACTGGCACGGCTTGCGGCCGCCCGACTTCTGTTACTGTTTCTTGCTGCTCTTTCACATTGAATACTGCTACCAGCGAGGTCAGATGATCTGCCTGGTTGGCTAACTGGTCGGTAGCGGCGGCGGCCTCCTCTACGAGGGCGGCGTTCTGCTGCGTTACCTGATCCATCTGGCTGACGGCCTGAGCAACCTGCTCAATGCCGCGACGCTGTTCATCGGACGCCGAGGCGATTTCGCCCATGATGTCGTTGACCCGGGTCACCGAGGTGACGATCTCGGTCATGGTTCTGGCGGCGGTATCCACCAGCTCCGACCCCTGCTCTACCCGGGAGACGGACTCTTCGATCAGCGTCTTAATCTCTTTGGCGGCGTTGGCGCTGCGGCTGGCGAGATTACGCACCTCGCCGGCAACCACCGCAAAACCGCGCCCCTGCTC
>DKMV01000339.1 GCA_002469605.1 Leclercia sp. UBA7405 | reverse complement strand
GAAGAGATTGGTCTGGCTACCGTTTATCGCGTGCTGAACCAGTTTGATGACGCCGGTATCGTAACCCGTCACAATTTCGAAGGCGGCAAATCTGTCTTCGAACTGACGCAGCAACATCATCACGATCACCTGATTTGCCTCGACTGCGGCAAAGTGATCGAATTCAGTGATGACTCTATCGAATTACGCCAGCGCGAAATCGCCGCACGTCACGGCATTCGTCTGACTAACCACAGCCTGTACCTCTATGGTCACTGCGCTGAAGGCGATTGCCGCGAAGACGATCGCGCACACGACGCCAAATAATTCTGCTTCATACTCTGCGCCAGCCTGACGGCTGGCTTTTTTTTGCCCTTTTTTCATAAAAAAAGCCCGGCAATCTGCATTGCCGGGCCTGTGGGAAACGACTTACTGATTGTTGCTGCGGATCTCCTGCCAGATCCGATCGCAGCGCGAGGCAACGTCCTGACCGTTACCGCTTTTCCGCGCCTGGATACAGGCCTGGTAATCCATCACCCGCACGTTCTCCTCTTCCGCAAAGCGGGCGTGGGCCTGCTCTTTTTTCAGCACCGTCAGCACGCTCTGGCAGGCCTCAATTTTCTCTGGCGAGCCCTCAGCGGTATTGATACAGCTGCTGTAGGCCTCCTTCAGACGTGAATCCTCTTTCGGCGCCGGTGAAGTTGCGCAGGCGGTGAGCCCTGCGGCAACAGCGGTAATAAGAATGAATTTTTTCAACATGTTATGCTCCTTGCCGTCCGTTCATCAGAAAATGGTGAAGGGGGCTATAACCATAAATTTCACGTCACGTTCATCCTGGAAGATGTTGCCGTAACCGCCCGCGTAGCTCGGTATGTCGGAGTGGTTGTCGTACTGGGTGAAGTGCAGTTTAAACAGGGTGCCTTTTGCCCGGCCATCCTGCACGGTATAGACCGCATCGAGGCTATAGGCCGACTCTTTCAGGCGATAGTTCGGATCGTAGTACGCGTCCGGGGTGGCCATGTCTGCCGGCTTAGCATCCCAGGCGTAGGCATAAGAGGCGCCCACCGCCCAGCCTGGCAGATTCCAGTTTTTCAGATCGTACATGGCGCCAAAGAAGATGGCCTTTTCACCATCGGCGTTGAAGTCGGAACGGTTATCCCACCAGATATCCAGACGACCATTAGAGGAGGCGTAGGTTGGGGTCATACGCTGCAGGAAGTAGCCCTGCTGGCCGTCGGCTTTGACGTAGGTCCCTTCCAGGCGCAGATCTACCTGCCCTACTTTGTAGCCGAACGTCAGCGCCTGCAGCCAGGCGGTGCCGTCGTAAATATCGTTTACGCTACCGTTATTGGCCTTGTCGCGCGTGCCGTAGAACTGATAGCTAGTGCTTAACGGACCGCCCACCACGTCAAACTTGTAGCTGGCTTTGGCAAAGTATTGATCGATATAGCCTTCAGCCTGCCCAAAGGAGGCTTCCAGAACCAGATCGTTTTTGAAGTCATATTTTGCGCCAAGCGAGTGGAGGTAATCGACTTTCGTGGTCCGGTCATTCTGGTAGAACTTATCCATCTCTATGTGCCACGGCGATTTATATTCATTGGTCCACATATAAGAGAAGCTCAACGCCCCGCTATCGCCGTAGTCAAAACTGGCTCCCGCTTCGGCGCCCTGATAGGTTCCGGGCATAAAGCTCCAGTGCGGGGCTAACAGGGTCTGACCGGTTGGCTGAATATAGCCAGCGCGCGCCCAGACCGGACCATATTTAAATTTCGCTGCGGCTTTATACAGGCTTATACCGCTTTTATCGCCGGACCAGTCTTCATCGTAGGCTTTATTGCTGGAGGAGAAGGCAATTTCGTTCGGGTGGCCGCTGTCACCATTTTCCGCCATTTCGATAGCGGTAAAGGCGGCAATATCAATCCCGAACATATCGGCTGCATAGCCGGACTGGAAATCGAGGTTGGCGTTCCAGGTGGAGTGGGCAAGGTTAGTTTTGTATTTGTCGTTATCGGTCACGTCTTTACGATCGCGTTCACGCTGCCAGTAATAAATACCCCCCGTAAGCGTGGAGTCCTCGATAAAGCCTGCGGCCTGCGCCTCGGGGGCAGAGATCCAACCTGACATTGCTGTGACGCCGGCAATAGCCAGCGCCAGCGCACTACGTTTGCTGCTAAACGTACGCATAAGTTATTCCTCATTGACGAAATAAAAACGCCTGAAATGGCGTAAAAATAAAAAGACCAAAGGTCGTGGTGGCCGGAAAAATCTTCTGATTCGCCACCGCCTTTAGACTATTTTTCGCGACGCGAATTATCAACGCTTTTTAATGGGCAAAATGCAGGATTATGACGAGGTGCACATAATTGGACGTATTTTGAAACAGGCGGGGAATGGTTATTCTATTAGAAAATAATCATATTAAATTCAATGGATAAAATCCTAAGGACTGAATAAATTATTCGATTTATCATTTAAAAGACTTTCAAGAAATTTTAAATTAAAACCAAAGTAGCAGCTCCTTGACCCACTATTTTTAATTAGTTGAAAACCTCAAAAAATAAGCAGCTGATCGCAAAGCAAAAAAAACGCCGCAATAGCGGCGTTTGTCTGTGGTTGACCTGATTACTCGCCGATCTTGGTCCAGGTATCACGCAGGCCGACGGTGCGGTTAAACACCAGCTTGTCTGCGGTTGCGTAACGGCTGTCGAGGCAGAAGTAACCTTCACGCTCGAACTGATACGCTTTACCCGCTTCAGCGCCGGCCAGCGAAGGCTCTGCGTAGCCCTGCTTGATCACCAGTGATTCCGGGTTGATGGTGGCCAGGAAGTCCTCTGCCGCGCCCGGGTTCGGAATGCTGAACAGGCGATCGTACAGGCGGATTTCAACCGGCAGCGCATGTGCGGCGCTTACCCAATGGATAACGCCCTTCACCTTGCGACCATCGGCCGGATCTTTGCTCAGGGTCTCGGCGTCGTAAGAGCAGAAGATAGTGGTGATGTTACCTTCTGCATCTTTCTCAACGCGCTCGGCTTTAATCACGTAAGCGTTACGCAGACGCACTTCTTTGCCCAGCACCAGACGCTTGTACTGCTTGTTGGCCTCTTCGCGGAAGTCAGCGCGATCGATCCAGATCTCGGCGCTGAACGGCACCTCGCGGTTACCCATCTCCGGTTTGTTCGGATGATTCGGCATAGAGACCATTTCACTCTCGCCCTGCGGGTAGTTTTCGATAACCAGCTTAACCGGATCGATTACTGCCATGGCGCGCGGTGCGTTCTCGTTGAGATCTTCGCGGATGCAGGATTCCAGCGACGCCATCTCAATGGTGTTGTCCTGCTTGGTTACGCCGATGCGCTTGCAGAACTCACGGATGGAGGCGGCAGTGTAACCACGGCGACGCAGACCAGAGATGGTCGGCATACGCGGGTCGTCCCAGCCTTCAACGTGCTTGTCGGTGACCAGCAGGTTCAGCTTACGCTTGGACATCACCGTGTATTCCAGATTCAGACGAGAGAACTCGTACTGACGCGGATGTACAGGAATGGTGATGTTATCCAGCACCCAGTCGTACAGACGGCGGTTGTCCTGGAACTCCAGAGTACAGAGCGAGTGGGTAATGCCTTCCAGCGCATCGCTGATGCAGTGGGTGAAGTCGTACATCGGATAGATGCACCACTTGTTGCCGGTCTGGTGGTGTTCCGCGAACTTAATGCGGTACAGCACTGGGTCACGCATCACGATAAACGGCGAAGCCATGTCGATTTTGGCACGCAGACAGGCTTTGCCCTCTTCGAAGCCGCCGGCACGCATTTTTTCAAACAACGCCAGGTTCTCTTCCACGCTGCGATCGCGGTACGGGCTGTTTTTGCCAGGAGCAGTCAGGGAGCCACGGTATTCGCGAATTTCATCGGCAGAGAGCTCATCAACGTAGGCGAGGCCTTTGTTGATCAATTCGACGGCATAGGCGAACAGCTGATCGAAATAGTCAGAAGAGTAGCAGATGTCGCCAGACCAGTTGAAGCCCAACCATTGCACGTCATTCTTAATAGACTCTACGTATTCGATATCTTCTTTCACCGGATTGGTGTCATCGAAACGCAGATTGCATTGCCCCTGGTAGTCCTGCGCGATGCCGAAGTTCAGGCAGATAGATTTCGCGTGACCAATGTGCAGGTAGCCGTTTGGCTCCGGCGGGAAGCGGGTATGGACCGTGGTGTGCTTACCA
Organism: Leclercia sp. UBA7405; assembly: GCA_002469605.1. Lineage (GTDB taxonomy): Bacteria > Pseudomonadota > Gammaproteobacteria > Enterobacterales > Enterobacteriaceae > Enterobacter. The sequence continues at coordinate 398 of DKMV01000339.1, read as the reverse complement.
CTGGCCAGATCTTCATCGATGATCTGACGAATAAAGTTACTCGGGCGGGCTTCAGCCTCACTCATCGTGGTTTCCTCAAAGCGTAAACGACATATAACGGAATATGATCTTATAAGCCGGACGCAGTGACAACCCTTAAAGTGAGGAAGAATAAAATAATGGCGGCTTTTGCTGCAAAAAAAAGCGGCGGAGGTTATCCCCCGCCGCTTAAGGCATTTACTCTACTCAGGAGCCATTACTTGCCTTTAATTTCATACAGCGGCGTCTGGCCCGCAACCACCTGACCTTTGGCCTGAATAACCAGACCGCTGAAGTCGTCGATGTTGCTGCACACCACCGGGCTAATCATGGAGCGGGCGTTGGCGTTGAGGAAATCAAGATCCATCTCCAGCACCGGC
>DKMV01000011.1:2838-5668 GCA_002469605.1 Leclercia sp. UBA7405 | reverse complement strand
TGCTCTACTACTTCCTGCCGCTGGCGCTGGCAACGGTGGGGTATCTGATTCTGGAAGGCCGGGCGAAAAAGCTGCGGGCGAAGAACGAAAAGGAAATGGCGAAGCAGTAAAAACAAGGCCCGGCAGTTGCCGGGCCTGTTGTTTAACGGCGGTTGCCGAAAATACGCAGCAGCATCAGGAACAGGTTGATAAAGTCCAGATAGAGCGTTAAGGCGCCAAGAATGGCGTATTTACGCAGGTTGCCACCGTCGCGCACGTCGATTTGCTCACCGATGTTTTTCAGCTTCTGGGTGTCGTAGGCCGTTAAACCCACAAAGACCACCACCCCGATATAGGTCACCGCCCACATCAGCGCTTCGCTCTTCAGCCAGAAGTTCACCAGCGAGGCGAGGACGATACCAATCAGCGCCATAAACAGCATGTTGCCAAAACCGCTCAGATCGCGTTTGGTGGTGTAGCCGTACAGGCTCATGACGCCAAACATCCCCCCGGCCACCACGAAGGTGCTGGCGATAGAGGAGTAGGTGTAGACGAGGAAGATGCTGGAGAGCGTCAGCCCCGTCAGCGCCGAGTAGAGCATAAAGAGCGTGGTGGCCATCCCGGCGCTGAGCTTATGCACCAGTCCGGAGAGAACGAACACCAGCGCCAGCTGGGCGATGATCAGCCCAAAGAAGGTGATCTGGCTGGAGAAGATATACATCATCAGCTCCGGCGTATTGGCCGCATACCACGCGATAAAAGCGGTGAGCAGCAGCCCGACCGTCATCCAGCCGTACACCTGCGCCATATAGGTTTGCAGCCCGCTGCGGGTCTGCTGCACTATCGAATCGGAACGCGGAAATCTGTCCATGACTAACTCCTGTTATGAAAACCTGTAGATAAGCCTAACACATCCCGGCAATCCGGCTACCAGCGGCTGGCGGCGGCTTTATCGCTGTCGCGTGATTCTACCCAGCGTTCGCCTTCCGGCGTGGCTTCCCGCTTCCAGAAGGGGGCGCGGGTTTTGAGATAATCCATGATGAACTCCCCGGCCTCGAAGGCGCTGCCGCGATGGGCGCTGGTGACGCCCACAAAGACGATCTCCTCGCCCGGCCACATCTCGCCGATACGGTGGATAACGCTCACCCGCCCCAGGGGCCAGCGCGCCCGGGCGGCCTCGACAATCTCTGCCAGCGCTTTTTCGGTCATGCCGGGATAGTGCTCCAGAGTCAGCGCCTTCACGCTGTCGCCAAGGTTGTGATTGCGTACTTTGCCGGTGAAGGTCACTACCGCGCCATCTTCGTCGCGCTCCGCCAGCCAGCGGTATTCGCTGCCAACGTCAAACCGGGCGGTGTCGACGCGGATTAGGGTCTCGGCCATCTTAACCCCCCGTTACCGGCGGGAAGAAGGCGACCTCGTCTCCGTCGTTCACCGGATGGCTGAACTCCACCAGGGTCTGGTTGACCGCCGCCAGCAGCTTGCCGGACTCCAGCGCCAGCGCCCAGCGGTCGCCCTGCGCCGCCAGATGCGCACGCAGGGCCTCGACGTTCTCAAACGGCCGATCCAGGGTCAGGCCGTCGGTGTTTACCAGCTCGCGCACCTGCGCAAAAAACAGCACTTTAATCATTCGTCGTCCGCCCTGAAGTCGCCCGATTTGCCGCCGCTTTTCGCCAGCAGGCGTACCGGGCCAATCACCATATCTTTCTGCACCGCTTTGCACATGTCATAGATGGTCAGCGCGGCGACCGAGGCGGCGGTAAGCGCCTCCATCTCGACGCCGGTTTTGCCCGTCAGGCGGCACAGGGATTCGATACGCACGCGGTTGTGCTCCGGCTCCGCCCGCAGGTTCACCTCTACCTTGCTGAGCATCAGCGGGTGGCAGAGGGGAATAAGCTCCCAGGTGCGTTTGGCGGCCTGGATGCCGGCAATGCGCGCGGTGGCAAAGACGTCGCCTTTATGGTGGCTGCCGTCGATGATCATCCCCAGGGTTTCGGGGAGCATAGTGACGAAGGCCTCGGCGCGCGCTTCGCGTACCGTTTCCGCTTTGGCGGAGACGTCCACCATATGGGCTTCGCCCGCGGCGTTGATGTGGGTCAGTTGCGACATAGCTTATTTCTTCAGATGGGGATGGAAATTACAGGGGCGGGTGCGGGCGTCGAGCTGCGGGGCGATAATATTCTCCCACGCGGTCCGGCAGGCCTTAGTGGAGCCCGGCATCGCAAAGATCAGCGTCTGGTTGGCCATTCCGGCCAGGGCGCGGGACTGTAAGGTAGAGGTGCCGATCTCTTCAAAGGAGAGCATGCGAAACACTTCGCCAAAGCCTTCGATCTCCCGGTCGAACAGCGGCAGCAGCGCCTCCGGCGCCTGGTCCCCGGCGGTAAAGCCGGTGCCGCCGGTGATCAGTACCACCTGCACATTGTCGCTGGCGATCCACTGGGAGACCTGAGCGCGAATGGCGTAGCGGTTCTCTTTGACGATGGCTTTGTCCACCACCTGGTGACCCGCCTCGTGCGCCGCGTCGCGCAGCCAGTGGCCGGAGGTGTCGTCCTCTTCGCCACGGCGTTCAGAAACGGTAAGAATAGCGATACGCGTCGGGATAAATTCGGCGTTTACCTGACTCATCTTCAGATTCCTTTTGCGATTACCCGCCGATATACGACAGGTTCTGGGTGATCCCGGTGTTGCCCTGATGCAGGAAGTGGGTCTGCTTTTTGTGCATCAGCGCTTCTGATATGCGCACTTCCAGCGCCTGCTGCTGGGCATCTTCCGCCAGCAGATCGCGCAGATCCACGCCACCGTCGCCAAACAGGCAGAGGTGCAGCTTACCGACCGACGAGACGCGCAGGCGGTT
>DKMV01000011.1:2299-2603 GCA_002469605.1 Leclercia sp. UBA7405 | reverse complement strand
ACGCGCAGGCGGTTGCAGCTGGCACAGAAATCTTTTTCATAGGGCATGATAAGCCCGATTTCCCCTGCGTAATCCGGATGGCAGAAGACCTGCGCCGGGCCATCGCTGCGCTGGCGCAGCTGGTGGATCCAGCCGCGTTTCAGCAGCTCGTCGCGCAGTACCATGCCGGAGATGTGGTGGCGGCGGAACAGATCGCTGCCTTCGCCGGTCTCCATTAGCTCGATAAAGCGCAGTTGAATGGGGCGGGATTTGATCCAGGCGAGGAAGGTGTCCAGCTGGTGGTGATTGACATCGCGCATCAGCT
>DKMV01000011.1:1924-2147 GCA_002469605.1 Leclercia sp. UBA7405 | reverse complement strand
TTATCGAAGCCGGCGCTGAAGGCGGCATCAATGCCCTCCATGACCTGGCGGAACTTATCCTGGCCGGTGATAGCGTGAAACTGGCGGGCATCCAGACTGTCGACGCTGACGTTAATCGCCGTCAGCCCCGCGTCGCGCCACTGGGCGACGTCCCGCGCCAGGCGGTAACCGTTGGTGGTGACCGCAATCTGGCGGATAGCCTCGTTTTCACGCACGGCGGCGA
>DKMV01000011.1:1277-1782 GCA_002469605.1 Leclercia sp. UBA7405 | reverse complement strand
GTTTTCACGCACGGCGGCGATAATGTCGACAAAATCCCGGCGCAGGGAGGGCTCTCCCCCGGTGAGGCGCACCTTTTCAGTGCCCATCCCGGCAAAGGCGCGCGTGACGCGTCGCACTTCATCCACGGAGAGAAAGCCGTTATTGGTGACGCTGCCGGGCTTGTAACCCTCCGGCAGGCAGTAGGTGCAACGGAAGTTGCACACATCGGTAATCGACAGACGTAAGTAGTAAAACTTACGCGCGAAAGCATCGGTAAGCTGTGAAGCCATGTACACCTTTCCTGATACGGGAGGCACAGTCATTTCTTCCTGTACCCTGGTGGCAGTAGCGCCACGGCCAGAACGCCATATCATGCTCGACACAGGCGTTAAGGCTAGAGTGTATGTTTTCAGTTAAGAAAACGTGGTTATGCCGATAGTAGCGCGTAAATGCGGGTTTCGCCATCCCGCGCTTTCGTTATATAAACTTGTATATAACGACTAGATCGTGCATTTTCGTTACAGA
>DKMV01000011.1:0-1130 GCA_002469605.1 Leclercia sp. UBA7405 | reverse complement strand
ATCGTGCATTTTCGTTACAGAATACGTAAATCTCCCGTTTTTGCATTGACCTGAGTCATTTTGCCCCGGGCGGGGCATCGTCTTTTAGGGGTAGTTGGGTTACTGTTACGCGGATCGAAATATTAAGGAACTGATATGCGCAATCGCACTTTTGCGGATCTTGATCGCGTTGTGGCGCTCGGCGGCGGGCACGGCTTAGGCCGCGTGATGTCATCGCTCTCATCGCTCGGCTCGCGCCTGACCGGCATTGTTACGACAACCGATAATGGCGGCTCTACGGGCCGCATTCGCCGCGCCGAAGGCGGGATAGCCTGGGGCGATATGCGTAACTGCTTAAACCAGTTAATTACCGAGCCCAGCGTGGCTTCAGCCATGTTTGAGTATCGTTTTGGCGGTAATGGTGAACTTTCAGGGCATAACCTTGGAAATCTGATGTTAAAGGCGCTGGATCACCTCAGCGTGCGGCCCCTGGAGGCGATCAATCTCATTCGTAATCTGCTTAAAGTGGATGCGTTTTTGATCCCGATGTCTGAACAACCGGTCGATTTGATGGCCATCGATGCCGACGGCCATGAAATTTATGGCGAGGTCAATATCGATCAGCTCGCCCTGCCGCCAAAAGAGCTGATGATCTACCCCAGCGTGCCCGCTACCCGCGAAGCCATCGAGGCGGTTGGCGAAGCGGATCTGATCCTGATTGGTCCCGGCAGTTTTTACACCAGCCTGATGCCGCTGTTGCTGCTGGAGGATATGGCTCAGGCGCTGCGCCGTACTCCGGCACCGGTGGTCTATATCGGCAATCTGGGGCGCGAACTCAGCCCCGCCGCCGCCAGCCTGACGCTGGAAAGCAAGCTGCACCTGATGGAGCAGCGGGTGGGTAAGAAGATTATCGATGCGGTAGTGGTCGGGCCGCACGTTGATACGGCGGGCATGGCAGGACGGGTGGTGATCCAGGCGCCGCTGGAGGCGAGCGATATTAAGTATCGTCATGACCGGCAGCTGCTGCGCGCAGCGCTGGAGAGAGCGATTCAGGCGCTGGGGTGAAAACTGTTTCCTCCCTGAAGCCATGAATTATTGACAGGGTAATATAGGTCTTATCGCGGCTCCCTGGTCCGGCTGAAAATCGCCGA
>DKMV01000121.1 GCA_002469605.1 Leclercia sp. UBA7405 | reverse complement strand
ATAATCAATGGCGGCGATACGGGCGTCGTATTTAATGAGGTTGGCAGGGTTCAGGCCGTGGGTGCGGTGGGCAACAGGGGTCGGCTCCAGTTGTAATTCACCCTGCAGGGGCGCCACCAGCGCCTGCACGATATCCTGACAGAAGCCTTCGCTCTGTAAAATAATCTGGCGGATTTCGGGCAGCACAATCGAGTAGAAGACCAGCGGGCGCACCCCCGACTGCTGGTAGATGGCGTCGATCTGATCTTTCACCGCCCTGGCGCGGCTCTCGTTTTCCACAAACGGCAGCGTAATGCTGTTAATGGTAACCGGGAATTGCGACATCACCGCATGGCCCAGCACTTCGGCGGTGATTGCCGTCCCATCGGAAATATAAAATACATGGCGATCTACAGCATTATCCATTTTGCCCATCCTGAATATCAGACGTAATTGACTGAAAGCATAAATTAAAAAAGTAAATTACAACAGTCGGCCAGCCTCTCAAATAAAAATGAAATGGTATTTTTATTTTTAATGAAAAGCGGAGTTCATTTTTAGAAACAGCATTGTATACCGATTATTTTTGTGGGATTCCATAGGAATCATCGGGTTAGCAATTGAACAGGATCAGTCTGAAAATCTAAAAAATAAATCTGCTTACACGATTCACCGTTTTTTTAGCGCGGATAAATATGCCAGTATAAATACCGAAGTAAGGCGTTTCTTAACCCCGTTCATATATCACAAAAGGATTGTTTCGATGTCCAACAATGGCTCGTCACCGCTGGTGCTTTGGTATAACCAACTCGGCATGAATGATGTAGACAGAGTTGGAGGCAAAAATGCCTCCCTGGGTGAAATGATTACAAATCTGTCCGGTATGGGTGTCTCCGTACCTAATGGGTTTGCTACCACCGCCGACGCGTTTAACCTCTTTTTAGACCAGAGCGGCGTGAACCAGCGCATTTACGACCTGCTGGACAAAACGGATATTGATGATGTCTCCGAGCTTGCCAAAGCCGGGGCGCAGATCCGCCAGTGGATCATCGACACACCTTTCCAGCCCGAGCTGGAACAGGCTATCCATGAAGCCTATAACCAGCTCTCTGCCGACGACGCAGAGGCCTCTTTTGCCGTGCGTTCATCTGCCACCGCAGAAGATATGCCGGACGCCTCCTTTGCCGGGCAGCAGGAGACCTTCCTCAACGTGCAGGGCTACGACGCCGTGCTGGTGGCGGTAAAACATGTGTTTGCCTCCCTCTTTAACGACCGCGCCATCTCCTATCGCGTGCACCAGGGCTACGACCATCGCGGCGTGGCGCTCTCGGCGGGCGTGCAGCGCATGGTGCGCTCGGATCTCGCCTCCTCGGGTGTGATGTTCTCTATTGATACCGAATCCGGTTTTGACCAGGTGGTCTTTATCACCTCCGCCTGGGGTCTGGGCGAGATGGTGGTGCAGGGCGCGGTCAACCCGGACGAGTTTTACGTGCACAAACCAACCCTCGCGGCGGAGCGCCCGTCGATTGTGCGCCGTACCATGGGGTCGAAAAAAATCCGCATGATCTACGCCCCGACCCAGGAGCACGGCAAGCAGGTCACCATTGAAGACGTCCCGCAGGAACAGCGCGACCGCTTCTCCCTGACCGATGAGGAAGTGCAGGAGCTGGCGAAGCAGGCGGTGCAGATCGAGAAACACTACGGCCGTCCGATGGATATTGAATGGGCGAAAGATGGCCATACCGGCAAGCTCTTTATCGTTCAGGCACGTCCTGAAACCGTCCGCTCCCGCGGCCAGGTGATGGAGCGCTATACCCTGCACGCGCAGGGCAAAATCGTCGCCGAAGGGCGCGCTATCGGCCATCGCATCGGCGCCGGCCCGGTAAAAGTTATTCACGACATCAGCGAAATGAACCGCATCGAGCCTGGCGACGTGCTGGTAACCGACATGACCGACCCGGACTGGGAGCCGATCATGAAGAAGGCGGCGGCCATCGTCACCAACCGCGGCGGACGTACCTGCCACGCGGCGATCATCGCCCGCGAGCTGGGGATCCCGGCGGTGGTGGGCTGTGGTGATGCCACCGAGCGCATGAAAGATGGCGAGAGCGTCACCGTCTCCTGCGCCGAAGGGGACACCGGCTACGTCTACGCCGATATTCTCGACTTCAGCGTCAAGAGCTCCAGCGTGGATACCATGCCGGACCTGCCGCTGAAGATCATGATGAACGTCGGTAACCCGGATCGCGCCTTTGACTTCGCCTGCCTGCCGAACGAGGGCGTCGGCCTGGCGCGACTGGAGTTCATCATCAACCGCATGATCGGGGTCCACCCGCGCGCGCTGCTGGAGTTTGATGACCAGGACGCTAAGCTGCAGAACGAGATCCGCGAAATGATGAAGGGCTACGACTCGCCGAAAGAGTTCTACGTGGGCCGTCTGACCGAAGGGATCGCCACCTTAGGCGCCGCCTTCTACCCGAAACGCGTTATCGTGCGTCTGTCGGACTTTAAGTCCAACGAGTACGCCAACCTGGTCGGTGGCGAGCGCTACGAGCCGGAGGAAGAGAACCCGATGCTGGGCTTCCGCGGTGCTGGCCGCTATGTATCCGAGAGCTTCCGCGACTGTTTCGCCCTCGAGTGCGACGCGGTGAAGCGCGTGCGTAACGACATGGGGCTGACCAACGTTGAGATCATGGTTCCCTTCGTGCGTACCGTGGAGCAGGCCAAAGCGGTGGTGGACGAGCTGGCGCGTCAGGGGCTGAAGCGCGGCGAGAACGGGCTTAAGGTGATCATGATGTGTGAGATCCCCTCCAACGCCCTGCTGGCGGATCAGTTCCTCGAATACTTCGACGGCTTCTCCATCGGCTCTAACGACATGACGCAGCTGGCGCTGGGTCTGGACCGCGACTCCGGCGTGGTCTCCGCGCTCTTCGACGAGCGCAACGAGGCGGTGAAAGCGCTGCTGTCGATGGCGATCCGCGCGGCGAAGAAGCAGGGCAAATATGTCGGCATCTGCGGCCAGGGGCCGTCGGACCACGAGGACTTTGCCGCCTGGCTGATGGAAGAGGGGATCGATAGCCTTTCCCTCAATCCGGATACCGTGGTGCAAACCTGGCTGAGCCTGGCAGAACTTAACAAGTAAAACGCCGCAAGGTCTGCAAAAAGGTGAGGATTAACGTCCTCACCTTTTTTATTTCTGCGCTAATTTGCTACCCATCACAAATAAGGGAAAAAACCAAATATCATAATTTGTCTGTTAATTTAGACAATTGTTAGCACGCGGTGCGTTGCTAATACTTGAGCCTTACTGCGCATTACCCTACATCTTGCGCAACTGGTTGAAATACGTTTTAACCTGATAAAAAGGCTAATTAAAAATGACAATCTCCTCTGTTTTGCGTACGAAAGATAAAATAGGATACGGCTTAGGTGATATGGCCAGCGCGCTAGTCTGGCAAACGGCCACCTTATTTCTGGCCTACTTTTATACCGATGTTTTTGGCCTGCCCGCGGCAATAATGGGCACCATGTTTTTAGTGGTGCGGGTGGTCGATGCCTTTGTCGATCCCTGTATTGGCGCGCTGGTGGATCGCACCCAAACGCGTCACGGCCGTTTCCGCCCCTGGCTGCTCTGGTTTGCCATTCCCTTTGGCGTCAGCTGCCTTATCACCTTCTACGTGCCGGACGTGGGCCCAACGGCAAAAATCGTCTACGCCTGCATTACCTATGCCATTCTGAGCCTTATCTACTCTGCCATTAACGTCCCTTACTGTGCGATGCCGGGGGCCCTGACCCTGGATCCGCGCGAGCGTCACTCCCTGCAATCCTGGCGCTTTGGCCTGTCGTTTATCGGCGGCTTAATCGTAACGGTCATCGCCCTGCCGCTGGTGGCGCACCTCGGCGACGGCAATGTGCAAAAAGGCTACTTCTATGCCATGAGCTTAATGGGGTTGCTCGGCATTATATTATTCTTCTGTTGTTTCTTTATGACCCGGGAGCGATATTCCCCGCGCAATGACACCTCGGGCTCTATGCTAACGGATTTAAAACTGCTGGCCGGAAATAGCCAGTGGCGGATCGTTTTTCTGTTTAATATTTTACTTTTAACTGCGGTCGTCACCCGCGGCTCCGCCACCATGTATTACGTGAAATATGTGCTGCTGCGCCCGGAGCTGGTATTTGCCTTTATTGTCTCCGGCATGGTGGCCTCGCTTAGCGGCGCGCTATTATCCGAGCGGCTGCTGGGACGATTCGACCGGGTTCGCGCCTACCAGTGGACCATTATTTCGTTTGTCATTTTCGGCGCGCTTATCTTCTTTATTCCTCCGAGCCAGGTCTGGCTGATTCTGGGGCTGAATATCGTCTTTAGCTTTATTCAGAACCTGACCACCCCGCTGCAGTGGACCATGTTCTCGGACGTGGTGGACTACGAAGAGCAGCGCAGCGGCCGCCGGCTCGACGGGCTGGTCTTCTCCACCGCGCTCTTTGCCATCAAGTTTGGCCTGGCCTTAGGCGGAGCCGTGGTGGGCTGGGTGCTGGGGATGGTGGATTACGCCCCGGGGCTGGCGACGCAAACCCCACGGGTGCTTGGCACCATCAATGCGCTCTTTACCCTGATCCCCTGCGGCCTGTTCCTCTGCATGGTGGCGCTGCTGGCCATCTACAAACTGAACAGCCGGCTGGTGGACGCCATCGCCCGCGAGCTGGCCCATAAGCGCGAAACCCGCAGCGACACCGCGCCGCTCGACCCGAAAATTCATTCTGCCCTACAGGAGTAAACCATGACTGCTATCTATAAGGACGCGGGCCGACCCGTGCACGAGCGCGTCGCCGATCTGCTGGCGCGCATGACCCCGGAAGAGAAGTTTGCCCAGATGCATGCGTACTGGCTGATCCTTGATGAAAACGGCAACCACCGGGAGCGTACCGATCTGAGCGATGAGTTTGCCGGCGTAAGCGAACAGGCGGCGCTAAGCGAGCACCTGAAGCTGGGGGTTGGGCAGATCACCCGCCCGCTCGGTACCCACATCGTGGAGGCCAGAAGCGGCGTGCGCGCGGCCAATCGCCTGCAGCGGATGATGATGGAAGAGACGCGGCTCGGCATTCCGGTGCTGTTCCACGAGGAGTGTCTGGTGGGGCTGCTCTGCAAGGACGCCACGCTCTTTCCCTCGTCGCTCAACTACGGCT